>JAICIM010000068.1 GCA_025928885.1 Ktedonobacteraceae bacterium
CGCGGCTACGAATTGGCAGCGTTCCCGGGTTAGAAAGTTAACGCGCATAATTGCTTCTATAAGAGGAAGAACACGCCGATTAATATACAGCGTGTTCTTCATAAAATGGCTATACCTCTTTCGTAGGTGCTACCACCGTTTTATAGTAATCGCAGATGTCTGTCAGCACGCATTTGCCACAGCGAGGGCGTTCAAATACGCAGATGCGCTGTCCGTGTCGCAGCAGAGCTTTGTGAAAATCATAGATGGCACGCGAGTTGTTGGGGAGCAGCGCTTGCAGGAGATTATGTGCTGCTTCATTCGTTACTTTCTTCCCGATGAGTCCCAAACGTTGGCTCACTCTCCCCACATGCACATCAACTGGAAGGATGGGCTTTTCACAACTGAACAATAAAACGCATGCAGTCGTCTTAGGTCCAACTCCCTCAAAGCGATTAAGCCAGGCCATAGCTTCTTCCAGGGGTAGGTCGCATAAGAAATCCAGGTTTAGCTCCCCTCGCTCTGCGGTGATCTGGCGCATAATAGCCTGAATACGCGGCGCTTTCACTTCGGGCCAGTTCACGTTCGCAATCGCCTCCTCTACCTCACGCGTCGGCGCATCACGCACCCCTTCCCAGGAACCGAACCGTTGCAATAAATTTTCCCAGGCCGCCGCCGTCTGCTCGTCGCGGGTACGATGGGAGAGGAGAATATCAACCAGCATCCCCATTGGATCTTTACTGGAAAAGGGCAGCTCGCCATAGAGGTCGGTCAAGCGCCGCGTCACCTCCAGCGCCTTTGCGGAGAGCGCGGCAATATCGTTTGAGGGATACCCATAATCAGCAAGGTTCCGTATACGCTTCATAGGTTCTTTCATGCTTCTCTCCCATCTCATTTTCATACAATCTGCTTTTTATACGAACCTCTATACATCGGCGTTCCAGAAAGATAGCGAAAAAGAAAATGAGAAGGGACCCCCTCTCCACCCGTTGTAGAGGAGGTCCCTTCGCGTATGAGCAATTTAGCCAATCACCACAGCGGCCAAAAGAGAAAGAAAGCCTAGCAGGCGACCAATATCACCGAGGGCATCAAAGAGTTCCGCATGTTGAGGAGCTAAGTATTGCTGAACATCCAGCAGGAAGCCGATACCAAGCAGAAGAAAGCACAAGAACATCAGAAGGCCAAAACGTGACTGTTTCTGCAAAAAGCCTGAAATATAATAGAAGCAGATGCCAATACAAATAAGGAAACGTATACTTCCAAGTATTTCACGGGTGAGATCATTGGGGATATCGGGAAGGACAAAAGAAAGTAAGGCCAGACAGATCAACAGGATAGAGGCGAATGTCTGAATGAGGATGACTTTCTGCAAATAGCCTTCGGAATCGCGCGGCAGGCTCAAGAAGATAAATAGCAGAGCGATTGCCTGCCCAAAATACAGAAACCACTCCACGTGAGCTGCACTAGGAAGATTTGAAGAGATCAAATCGGCTATAGCGGTGAACGTGATGATCCCCATTGATAAGCCCAGGATCAAAATGCGCTGGCTACGAACGGTAGGGTACACGTAAAAGACGCGAACTGCGATAAAAATGCAGATAGCAAGCATCGTAACGTCTAGAATATTCGATAGGAAAAGGTTGTTCATGCGAGTCGTTTTCTCCTCTAAAAAATAACTTTACTCATGCACTGAGGCGAACCGCAGCGTCATGGCTGGCACTCATTGAGACAGTAATCGGACCTTTGAGCAGATCCGGCCTGAAAGAGCATGACACTCATCCAGATATCATGCTTGACCTAACAGCAAGAAGAGCTTACATGTCGTTATCTGGAAAGAAAAGTGCGGGGTCAATAACTTCTCCTGCAACATTGATAAGCTCGATGCGGTTTAGATTCAGCAACAGCCGTAAAGCTGCCGAGATATCTTTCTTATCAATGCCGGTACTACGACAGAGTTCCGCAACATTTTTTTTGCCATTGATAGCGCGATGTAAGCGAAGCGCCCGGGCATCCTGGATGGCGGCATCCCGTGCAAAGGGGTTGCTGGTCAGAAAATTGTTTCCTTCCTTGCCTCGTGGAATGAGCGCAAAAAGCGACAGCGTAGAGGCAACGTTGAGCGGAGGTGGCGTCTCGCTACCAGACATAAAGTTAGGTGTAGGCGTGGCCGTCAACAGCAATCCCCTGTTCGTCGCCAGCTGTATAGCCTGCTTAATAAGAGTGCTAACGGACGGCATCAGATCCCAGGGGCCACGTTGCGAAAGAAAGAGCAACATCGTCAGCGAAAAGGGAGTCGCCTCTCGTGGGTTGGAGGACATGTTGTTGGGTGATGGCAGCAGGACATTGCTGCTCATATAGCTACCAGCGCAATAATTGAGTCCATATCGTTTGAGTAGAGGCCCCCGAGGAAGAGGAAAGAGTACATCAACCGGTTGGGATGCAATGGTCCGCTGCTCGTAGATCAAACGTCTGACGACCTGAAACATCTGGTCGTTGACGACAACGGCCTCGGGTAGGGAGGGATCGCGTGCAACCATCATGCGGAGATGGGTTGAAGTCATCCCGCTTGAACTCATGTAAGGGGTCCAAAATTGTGCAAGTTGTAGATCGAAATTATTGACGAGCGCGTAGGCAAGCCACTGAAAAAGCTCGTCGATGTTGTGCATGGTTGGAACAACCTTCATCAACTGCATCATCACCTGGATCTGCTGCTGGCCCACATCCGTCGAAAGACCCTCATCAGAAGGTTCATATGTACTCATTTTCAATTACCTTATAACCACTAAAATTCCATCCTACAACTGACAACATACCAACAAAGAGAATGTGCATGAAAGAATGTCTGGCAGAGAACAGCCTGGCTTGAGCAACAACGTAGACAAGTTGCTACAAAACCTCTTTCTTGATTTGCTAGCCATGCTGGCGGATAGTTTTTTTGATAAGGAAGATGTACCAAAAAGAGAACCTGAAACAGGCTACACAGCGTGTTATTCTGGAGGTTTTATAGCCTGTGTTTGCTGGAAAAATAATATGAATGCATTCTTCATGCTCATACAATTGAATGTGCGTTTATAGACCTACGGATTTCGATCATATCTAGCATGTGAAACGAGCTTAAGAAAATAGTAATAGATAAAAAGTATTTCACCATGATATCAACCACGTATGATTATACATAAAAGTGGTAGTGTAGTCAATGAAAATGGTAGAGATAAATTTCTTCTAGAGCGAGCAGTTCCAGAGAGATGCTTACCGCTGCTCACATTTCCCGATCCTCTTCTGACAAAGGAAGCCCGGATGGCAGATGCGAAACTTTTGCTCATAGACGAACGGTATAATATTTGTGGAGTTATCGTTTAGAGAGTGCTGTGTGCAATAATTGGTATGCACTAGTGATGACTGTAATAAGGAGACGTACATGGATAAAGCAGATGTGCAGGAAGCCTTCGTCAAGGCAGGCCTCTCGCGTGTCACAAAAGATATCGACCTTTTAGCTCAACCATCGATTCGCCTCATCACCAGTCCGGCGAAAGAGGGATCGCTGGCAAAAGGGGCATCAAAGCTTGGTGGCATGCCGGACCTCCCGTCTGGTTTTGAATGGCCGCAGTGGAAAAAGGTGCCGCAATCCTTCATCGCTCAGATACGCATTGAAGATGTCCAGCCGTACGATGTAGAGAAAGTGCTACCACCAAAGGGCATGCTCTGGTTTTTCTATGACGCCAAACAAGAAACCTATGGAGACAATCCCGACGATAAAGGTGCCTGGCTCGTTCTCTTTAAAGATGACAATCTCGACGCATTGCAGTCAGCCTCCGCTCCCACCGCATTACCTGCAAAGAGCCGCTTTAAACCTTGCTCCATCCATCTTGCCCAGGAGATAACGCTGCCCCAACAGCCAGAGTTGGTATTGCCCAACTTCGATTGGACCGACGAAGAGCAGCAGAAGTACGAAGATCTGCTCTCGACATTTCCTGATCAGGCCGATCGTGCGCAACCTCATAACCGCATGCTGGGCAACTCCGATACCCTCCAGGACGACATGCACTTGCAGAGCCAGCTCTACGCCAATGGCATCACTGATATGGACGATCCACGCGTGCAGGAACTATCGAAAGGCGCGAACGACTGGCTGTTGCTGCTCCAGGTGGATTCAGATCATCAGGCCGGAATGAAATGGGCCAGTACCGGGATGCTGTACTACTGGATAAAGAAAGAGGATCTTCAGGCGCATAATTTCGAGCAGACGTGGTTGGTATTGCAATCTGAGTGAGTTTGTTCGTTTAATGCAAGGGAGCAATAAAAATAGTTCCACGATAACGGAGGATCTCATTGAGAAAGTATTTATCCGGGTTGGTAGTGTGCATCGCACTACTGGTAGTCTTCAGCGCCTGTAGCTCAACCATCACTGTTGCACCGCCAGGAGCAACAGCACCTTCTGGCCAGGCCACGGCAACTTCTTCGACGGGCGCCCCGTCTGGTCAAGAACCCAACTGGGGAGTGCAAAGCAAAACCACTGGCTGCAAGGCACAGGGCGGTTTGCAAGATTTTGCCTGCACACCCGGCGATATCATTAAAAGCGCGACAAAAAGCCAGATCTGCACCCCAGGCTATGCCGGCTCGGTCCGCAACGTCCCGCAGAGCCTGAAGAATAAAGTCTATGCGTCCTATGGTGTCAAGACGCGAAAACCGGGTCAGTATGAAGTCGATCATCTTGTCAGTTTGCAACTTGGTGGCTCCAACAATATCGCTAACCTCTGGCCCGAAATCAATGCGCCCAAACCGGGCTTCCACGAAAAGGACAGAGTTGAGAATTATTTACACGATCAGCTTTGCAAAGGCAAAATGACCTTAAAGCAGGTTCAGATCGCCATTGCAACCAACTGGCTCACCGTCTACAAATCAATGCCGAACAAATCTTCGGGCAGCTCCGCGAACGACGACAGCGAATAAACACAAAAATAGTTTTCAAGTAAAATTGATGGTTGCGCGATAAATTGCGCAACCATCAATTTCTCATGTATGGTGGAACGCTCAAAAATGGAGTACAATCTCTTTGTGCATTGTTTTTTCTTGTACGGCTGAAGGAACAGTATCATTAGGGGATGCTGAACCGTGATCCAGGTAGGAAGTAATGATCCCGACACAAGGAGATTTTACGATGACGACCACTCCAGCAATACCAACCCTGGTCCAGCAGAAGCTAGAGGCTTTTGAGCGCCTGCAATCTGAGTTTGAAGCGTGCTTCCAATTCGTGCAAGACGTGCATGGACAGCAGCGTTTCACCTCTTTTCCCGTCGCTTTCACCGTTCGCTATCTACACTCCCTCTGGATCTGTGAGCATAAAAGTCGCTTGCTGAGCGTCTTTCAAACGATTAAAGAATATGAAGGCAGAACATGTCTGGAACTGTTGCGCTACTGGCAGGGCGATGAGAATACCGCCGATGTTGTCGCCTTTCTGCAACATAAATTAGATATGCTACCCTTTGCCGATCTGACGCGCCAGATGCAGGCGGCCAGATTTGCTCGCACAAATGATGGTCTCGTCTCCCGCCTCACGCATGGACGAGAGATCTTACTCAATCGTGGTATCAATCTGATGACGGCGCTGGATGCCCTATTTGCCTTACCACAGGAAGAGCTATTGCAACAGGTTCGGGCGGCTTGCGCTGAGTTTGGGCATACGCCGGAACAGATCACGCTCCAGTTGCAGGAGGAAGATTCACCGCTCTATTCCTATGTTCCTCATCAAGTGCTGGCACAACGCAATATGCGCGTGATGAACGCATTAGGCATCAACGTGCTGCAAAAGCCCGCCGATCTGCCAGGACAACGTACATGGCGCGTCGTTCCGCCAAGCGAACCGCTCAGTCCCTTCGCCGAACAGGTTGTACCAGGCTATCTGGAACTAACGGCTCCTCTGCACAATAATCTCAAAGCTGATCGTTTCACTGATCGTCCTGAACGGAGTCATAGCGGGACGGTATAAGGATTACCGTCCCAGAAATGGAGCTATCTGATGAGCGAGCGCACCATCCCTGAACAGAGCAAGCATCGAACGTGGGTGCTTGTCGCCTCGTGGTTTGGCACCATTGCCTTTATCGGCCTGCTCAAACGCATTCTGGATCACCAGCAATCGGCCTGAGCTTTTGTGGATAGAGTTCTCAGTAGAAACAGGATGGAATGGCTGGATATATCCTTTTAGAGGGGGGCGCTGAGTTTGGTGGGCAGATGGCGGCACCAGATCTGCGAGCTATCGAACTGGCTGGCGGCTTCGCTGCACCCATCAGCATCATTCCCACCGCAGCTGCCCCCGACAATAACCATCGTCGCGCCGGCAACAACGGCGTCAACTGGTTTCGCCGGCTCGGCGCACAGAACGTCGAAGCGCTTCCACTGATCGATACGGCCTCCGCTAACGATACGACAATCGCAGCCAGGCTCGAACAATCACGCCTGATCTATCTCTTAGGTGGCTTTCCAGGCTATCTTGGCGCAACTCTGGCCGGCAGTGCTGCCTGGCAAGCGATGCTCGCCGCATACGCTGCTGGCGCCGTGATTGCCGGAAGTAGCGCCGGAGCAATGATCCTCTGCCGGTATTATTATGATCCCGGCACCCGTAAGCTTACAGAGGGACTTCATTTGCTAGACAATACCTGCGTACTACCCCATCACAATACCTTCGGCAAAAATTGGGCCGCCCAACTCGCTCAAGACCTGCCCGGCGTCGTTCTGCTAGGCATAGATGAGCGCACCGGCATGCTCGACGATGCTGGCACGAACAAAAAAACCGACTGGCGCGTGTATGGTCAGGGCGCGGTTTCCGTCTACCGCAACGGCTCAGCGGAGCTTTATCGTACGGGTGAAACTTTTACCGATAGCTTCTCCTGAACAGCAGAAGCTATCTTCTTTCTTCATTTTTGCCACTCCCAAACCTGGACATTCTCAAAAAAATCGGGTACACTGTGACTTAGTGTATCGGAAACACCTTTTCTTTTTGTTTGCCTAGTAAGTGTACAAATTACACTTATTCAAAGGAGAGTAGGCATGACCTTTAGCCAACCTGGTCAGGCATTTGATGTCGCCATCATCGGCGGTGGCATTGCCGGGCTTTCGGTTGCCTTGCGTTTACCCGCACACATGCGTATTGCCCTTTTCACCAAAGGACTGCTGGGAGAGAGCAACACGCGGTATGCCCAGGGAGGGCTGGCCGTTGCGATGGGGGCCGATGATAACCCTGAGCTGCATTATCAGGATACGATGGTCGCCGGGGCCGGATTGTGCGATGAAGAGGCGGTGCGTATCCTGGTGGAGCATGGTCCCGCCGCCGTACGCTGGCTGATCGATGCTATGGGTGTCCAGTTTGATCGAGCGCAACCGGGCAGTGATGCACACGTCACGCCGGATGGGTTCTTATTGGGCCGAGAGGCTGCGCACTGTCGCTGGCGCGTGCTGCATGCTGGTGGTGACGCAACTGGGGCCGAAATCGAGCGTGCGCTTATGATGGCGCTCCGAGCAAGATCGTCTATTGCGTTATATGAAGAGACCTTTGTCAGTGATCTGCTCGTCGAGAATGGCGTCTGCGTTGGCGTCCAGGCTGTCGATCGCACCGAAACGCCCTTTAGCGTCACAGCTCGCTCAATTGTGCTGGCGAATGGCGGTGCCGGTGGCCTCTGGCTGCACACCTCTAATCCCTCTGGCGCAACTGCTGATGGTATCGCACTGGCCTGGCGTGCGGGTGCAGCGGTGGCGGACCTGGAGTTTATGCAGTTCCATCCCACGGTCCTGATGGCGAACGGTTCCTCTCACCTCATTTCAGAAGCCGTACGCGGCGAGGGCGCATATCTGCGCAATCATGCCGGAGAGCGCTTTATGCCGCGCTATAGCTCACAGGCAGAGCTGGCCCCGCGCGATGTTGTGGCTCGTGCCATTCTCAGTGAAATGCTGGTGGAACAGACGAATTGCCAGTATCTGGATTTACGGCACCTGCCCGCTGAAAAAATGTATGCACGCTTCCCAACCATCTCAGCAATTTGCAGCGAAAACGGCCTCGATCTTGCTACCGATCTGTTGCCTGTTGCTCCTGCTGCCCATTACTGTATGGGAGGAGTTCTGGTCGATACTGAAGGCAGAACAACGCTGCCTGGCCTCTATGCCGTTGGCGAGGTTTCCTGTACCGGGGTACATGGCGCGAACAGACTTGCCAGTAACTCGCTGTTAGAGGGGCTGGTCTATGGCGTACGCGTCGCGGATCATCTGACGGCCTCGGCGGTGCTGAACAACGGTCATACAAACAGCTATCAAGCACGCAAAGGCGTCTCCACGATCATCCACGATAGTGTATCAGATGCTGAGGTGCCGTCATCCGGTATTGCTAACGGGCAATCTTCCCAGGAAATTCGGGGCGAACTGAGACGGCTGATGTGGCAATATGTTTCCCTACGCCGTGAGCGTGAGGGCTTATTGACCGCCCGCGACCACGTGAAAACCTTGCAAGCGCTGGTCCTGGAGGCGAGCGACAATGAACGGCAATCATCGCCCTGCCTTGCGGAAACGATCAATATGCTTCAAGTGGCCGAGCTGGTTATCACAGCGGCCCTGGAGCGGCGTGAGAGTCGCGGCAGCCACTGGCGCTCCGACCATCAAGGCTCCGATGATCTGCTGGCAGGTCGCCACTACGCTTTTCAGCGCTCGTGCATTGATCCTTATGGATTATCGTCCCGACACAAAGAGGTGATACGACATGGATAAACCATCAATAGAACTGATTGAACGCGCTTTAGAAGAGGATGGAGCCGCGTATGATATTACGACGCTCAGCACTGTCCCGGAAGAACAACAGGCAACCGGACGGATCATCGCTCGCAAAGCAGGAGTTGTTGCAGGCTTAGCGCTTGCAGCAGAGACATTCCGTGTTTTCGATGAGCGGTCCTCCGTAGAGGTTGTGGTTAAAGATGGAGCTACGGTGCAGCCAGATGATGTGCTTGTTCGCCTGAGCGGTCCTGCACGGTCATTATTGAGCGCCGAACGCGTTGCCATCAACTTTCTCGGTCGTCTCTCCGGCATCGCCACCCTGACCGCCCATTGCGTACGTGCTATCGAGGGAACCAGCGCCCGCATTATCGATACCCGCAAGACCACACCCGGATTACGGGCGTTAGAGAAGGCGGCGGTCAGACTCGGTGGCGGCCAGAACCATCGCTTTGGCTTGCATGATGGCGTCCTCATCAAAGACAACCATATCAAGGCCGCAGGCGGTATCACAGCAGCCATCGTCGCGGCACGCCGCACAGCTCCCCATCTGCTCAAAATCGAGATCGAGTGCGAGACCATCGGCGAGGTGCAGGAGGCTCTGACAGCCGGGACTGATGTGGTGTTGCTGGACAATATGAGCGTTGAAACAATGCGTAGCGCGGTCTCTTTAGTACGCCTGCAAGCTCCAAACGTCCTGATTGAAGCTTCCGGCAATATGGGTACTGATGCTGAACGATTGGCAGCTGTGGCTGCAACCGGCGTGGATTTCCTCTCGATCGGTTCTCTGACGCATTCGGCCCCCAATTTCGATATCTCACTGGAATTTGCCTGATGCCATTCTGATAAGGAGAAGACAATGGTGCTAAAAACTGAGTGTGCAGAGAGCCAGGAGACGCGCGTTTTGCCGCTCCTTACTCCCAAAACGCGTGCGAAGCATGATCTTTCCAAGCGTGTCGATACCATCCCAACCTTCTACGCCGAGATGGATGGCGAGGAACTGGATCGGCGTATCGCGGCGGCACGAGCAACGCTGGGCGAACGGCTGGTCATTCTGGGCCACCACTACCAGCGCGACGAGATCATCAAATACGCAGATTATCGCGGCGACTCGTTCAAGCTGGCGCAACTGGCAGCGGGACGCAAAGAGGCCGATTATATCGTCTTCTGCGGCGTTCACTTCATGGCCGAGAGCGCGGATGTCCTCAGCGGCCCCCTGCAGAAGGTGATCCTGCCCAATCCAGCGGCTGGCTGCTCAATGGCGGATATGGCGAATATTGCCGAAGTTGAGGAGTGCTGGGACACGCTCATCGAACAACTGGGAGAGGATACCGGTATTATCCCAGTCACATATATGAACTCGGCGGCGAATCTGAAGGCTTTCTGTGGACGCAACGGTGGCGTTGTCTGTACCTCATCCAATGCGCCCAAAGTCATCGATTGGGCCTTCAAGCAGGGGAAGCGCGTCCTCTTCTTCCCCGATGAGCATCTGGGTCGCAACACTGGCCTGCGCTACGGGATTCGTGAAGATCAGATGACCGTCTGGAACCCGAAAGATCCGATGTCGTCGGAGAACGCCGAAGAGGAGATTGAGCGAGCGCGGATCATTCTCTGGAAAGGCTACTGCTCAACGCATATGCGCTTCAGCGTGCAACAAATCGAGAAAGCGCGTGCCGAGTATCCCGACATCAAGATCCTGGTCCATCCCGAGTGCCGCCGCGAGGTGGTAGACGCCGCCGATCTGTTTGGTTCAACCGAGTATATCATTCAACAGATCGAGCGTGCTCCTGCCGGGACCAAATGGGGCATCGCGACCGAGATCAATCTGGTGCATAGGCTGGCGAAAGCACATCCCGAACAGCTCATTTTCTGCCTCGATCCGATCGTCTGCCCCTGTTCCACCATGTACCGCATCCATCCGGCCTATCTCGCCTGGGTCCTGGAGGCGCTGGTGGAAGGCGAAGTGATCAATCAGGTCAGCGTCGATGCCGAGACCGTCCACTGGGCGCGTGTAGCTCTGGAACGCATGTTAGCGCTGGCGGCATAGACTTTTGCTCAGCAGCGCGGATACCACTCATGGTATCCGCGCTTTTTTTGCAATCTGCTGACCTTGAATTACCGCTGATAATGCGTTCTGGCTGATTTATTGGCAGGCAACCTCAGCGTGTTGTAGTGTGAAGGCGAAAAGCCTTGACGATTGGTCGTAAAATAGCAAGAAGGAGAATTAACGATGAGTGATGCAATAGAGATTCAAGAACAGCAAGCGGCCCCTGATTTTACACTACCTGCCATAGGAGATGATGAGGTCGTAAAAAACAATCAGGTCCACCTGGCAGATTTGCAGGGGAAAATTGCGGTCCTGTACTTTTATCCAAAAGACGATACTCCCGGCTGCACAACAGAGGCATGTTCGTTCCGTGATGCCAATCATATCATGCAGCAGCGCGGCGTCGTCGTCTTAGGGATCAGCAAAGATAACGTCGCCTCGCATCAGAAGTTTGCCGACAAGTTTAGCCTGCCTTTCCCCCTGTTGTCCGACACCGATACACAGGTGGCACAACTCTATGGGGTGTGGAAAGAGAAAAGCATGTACGGCAAAAAATATATGGGAATCAATCGGGAGACGTTCCTGATCGATAAAGAGGGAGTGGTGCGGAAAATCTGGTCGAAAGTGAAACCTGAAAGACACGCCCAGGAGGTCCTGGACACCATCACAGCATTAGAGCTTTAATCTTCCTTCACCAGCAAAAGCACCAGGAATGTTTTCAAGAGATTGAAACATTCCTGGCTTCTTTCGTCTTCGCCCTCTCCTCAACCAACGGGAGCATCCAGAAGCGATAAGGTAAACCAGAAGGTTGAGCCTTCCTCTTTAACACTCTCCACCCCCACACGACCGCCATGCTCTTCAATAATGGTTCGACAAATATGCAACCCCAGGCCCAGCCCTACCCCGGTTCCGCTCTTTACCTGGACCCCTGGAGCACGATAAAACCGCTCCCAGACATGTTCTTGCTCATCAGCTCCAAGTCCTGCTCCTCGATCGCGCACAGCAACACATACTTCGGTAGCGCTGGCTTTGACCAGGACGGATACCGGCTGATCCCGCTCCGAATACTTCAGCGCATTAGAGAGATAATTGGAGATCACCTGCCCAATGCGATCGGCATCCATTGTCAAAAACAGAGGATCGGCAGCTGCAAGGTCACAAAGAATCGTTCGCGTGGGGGTCAGACGACGTTGTTCTTCAACAGCTTCGCGGACAAGCTGGTTCAGATCTGCACGAGCCAGATGTAACTCCCATTTTCCCGCTTGAATGCGGGTAGTATCCACAAGGTCGCTGACCAGACGATTCTGCAAGTCGATCTGCTGGTTGGCGCGAAACAGCATCTGAGAGATGCTTTCCAGCGTCGCCCGTAGCGTTTCCGCGTCCCCCGAGAGATGCTGGAGTGTGCTATTCACACGGCGACGGGATATTTCTACATTGCCTTTAATCGAAGTCAACGGGTTTTTCAACTCATGGCTGGCAATGCCCAGAAACGCCTGCATCCGCTGACGAGCATAGACCTGCTCCGTTACATCTACCCCATGCACCATAATTCCTTCTACCTCTCCCATGCTCGTACGGATGGGTTGATACACAAAATTAAAATAGGTCTCCTCCCCCTGCCCGGTGTTCTTGCGATCCAACTCAACGCGAATCTCTGTCCCGATAAATGGTTCCCCGGTGGCGTACACCTGATCAAGCAGTTCGTAAATCCCCTGTCCCTCCAGCTCCGGCAACGCCTCACGAATGGGTTTGCCGAGCAGCTCACGAGGCCCTACCTGTTGATAATAGAGCGCATTAGCCAGTTCATACACATGCTCCGGGCCGCGCAACACACAGATGACAGCCGGGGCCTGGATGAGTAGATCATGTAGATGCTGCCGTGCTAGCTCTGCCTCCTGACGTAAATGAGCTATTTCCAACCACAGATGAACACGGGCAAGCAGTTCACGCGCCGAAAAAGGTTTGATCAGGTAATCGTTGGCTCCCTCGTGCAATCCTTCCAGCTTGACCTCATCTCCCGCGCGTGCCGAGAGCAGAATAACCGGAATAACAGCCGTTATGGGAGTGGCTCGGAGCGCTTTCAGCAGCGCAAAGCCATCCAACCCTGGCATCATCACATCTGTAATAATTAGATCGGGGCGGGTTCCTCGCGCCAGCCCCAGAGCCGTATTGCCATCCGCTGCCAGCAATATCTGGTAAAACGGGCTGAGCAGACGTTTGAGGTATGCACGCATATCAGCGTTATCATCTACAACCAGCAGGCGACCAGGGCGCTTTGCCACATCCTCTTCTTTCGCTTGCTGGACGGGAAGAGGGGTACCAGACATGAGGGCATCGGGCATCGTTTCTGCTACTCCTTCCGCCAGATGCTCCGGGAGCCAGCGTAAAGCCTCCTCTACATATGGATCAGCGCCCAGGGCAGTTGAGGACAGCACCGGCGTCGTTCCCACATGTTCTGCAGGTAGATGGCTCTTGCCGGAGGAAAGACGCAGGGTAAACGTCGTCCCTACTCCCTCCTCGCTCTGGACGGTCATGCTCCCTGCATGCAGACGTACCAGTTCTTGTACCAATGCCAGACCAATTCCCGATCCTTCCATCGTGCGTGCTTGCGTTGCATGCACTTGATAGAAGCGTTCAAAAATATGGGGCAGATCTTGCGCTCGTATCCCCACACCGGTATCCTGGACCACCAGTTCAATTCCCCCCTCGCTGGGATGAAGCGCGACACGAATATATCCTGCAAACGTAAATTTGAAGGCATTGGAAAGCAGGTTGAGCACGATCTTTTCCCACATGTCCCGGTCCACAAAGATTGGCTCCGGCAACGGCGGGCAGTCCACCAGGAAACGGAGACCGGCTTTCTCGATCGCAGCGCGAAACGTCCCGGCCAGATCAGCCGTCAGTTGAGCCAGATCCGTTGGCAGATAGGCAGCCTCAGCGCGTCCCGCCTCAATACGCGCAAAATCGAGCAGCGTATTGACCAGCTTGAGCTGACGCAACGCATTGCGACGCACCATCTCCACCTGCGTACGGTGTTCTTCGGCAAGCGGGGACTGTACATCGGCAAGCAGTGCCTCCAGAGGTCCAAGCGAAAGCGCCAGCGGGGTGCGAAACTCATGACTGATATTACTAAAAAAGGCCGTTTTAGCACGATCGAGTTCGGCCAGGGCCTGAGCGCGTGCCTTTGCATCCTGATACACACGCGCACTATCCAGCGCAGCCGCAATCTGCTCGACAAGCAGCAGCAGAAATCCTTGATACTCCTCATCAAGAGGTCGGCGAGGGCTGAGGCCGGCAATGAGAAAACCCCGGGGATGCTCCTCTCCAGCACGAGCCATCGGTAACACCAGGGCGGAATGGGGAGCTGGCAGAGGATCGGGCGATAACGCTGCTACCTGGGATTCCACATGCAGGTCTTCCACAAGCACAGGTCGTCCGGTGACGGCAACCCTACCAAGTGGCCAGCGTGTCTCTTCATCCGCAAGCGTAATAAGCGCGGGCGCGGCATGCGGAGCGAAAGAACCAGAAGCCGTTGCCGTGAGTCGTGCCTGTGTACCGTCAGGGGTCAGCATATATAACAGGGCAAAGGGCAGATCAGTGGGATTCTCTGCCAACGTTTGCGCAGCGCACTGACACACCTCTTCAGGGGTTTGCGCTTCCACTATCGTAACAGAAAGAGCACGCAATGTTCGCAAGCGCCGCTCACTCACAACTTGTCTGGTTGTTTCGGTGACTGCTGTAAACACCCCTCCGATTCCACCGCTCTCAATACGAATGGGACTATAAGAGAAGGTAAAATAGCATTCCTCGGGATACCCATTGCGCTCAAGCAGCAGAAGTTGGTTTTCTGACCAGGTAGCCTCACCGCGAGAGAGAACCCCTTCGAGCATGGGACCGATGATGTCCCAGATTTCCGGCCAACAGTCCTTTCCGCGTTGACCAAGTGCCTGGGGATGCTTGGTTCCTAACATCGGACGATAGGCATCATTGTAGAGTTTGACCAGCTCAGGTCCCCACCAGATCAACATAGGGAAGTGAGAGGCCAAACAAATACTGACGGCGGTCCGTAAACTCTGCGGCCAACCTGAAACAGGGCCGAGGGGAGTTTGCGCCCAATCATGTTCACGCATAAGGCGGCCCATCTCTCCACCACCTGCCAGGATATGCTCGTAGTCAGTCGATAATTCCATGAAGTTTGCTTCCTCATTTTCGTTTTTTGAGAGACCTCAAGCGTCTTGACAGGACTTCTACAGATGGCAGCTATAATCGTCGTCATCTTACCGGCGCTTCACTCGAACATGCCCTTTTACCAAAAGAGCTTTTCGTGGGGGGGAAACATCAATGCAGAGGTTCCGAGTTCTTTTTCATTAACCATCAGCTACAACGAAGAGCACACATTTCCTGGTCATAACCACCGCGTCTTGTGGGGCCACTATCACCTTGCTCTCCGCTCACAGCCACGCTGACGGCCAGTATCTCTTTGTAGCGAGACAGCAAAAGACCCCACGTTTTCTGCATTCCATGCTTCCTTCCTTGACCCAGGTCTCAAACAATTCTGCCAGCCTTGACAGAATAAGTATATCTCCTGAACAATCTTCTCGTCTAGAGACGTAGCAACTGGCAGTAACTCGACCCCTGCTTGTATACCTGAACCCATCTGAAAGTATCTCAACTGCCCTTTTTCAACTTACAGGGAAGATTACCCTGTTCTCCTCACAAATGAGTAATTGCCAGATCGCGCCAGGTCAATTCAAAATTTGTCTCCTGGCCGCTACGAAAGCAATCAACGATCGTATGTGCGGCCAGAGACGCCATTACCAGCGCGAATGGGCGCGTCAACGGATAATCGCAGGGGTCGCCGGGAACTTCCTGCGGCACCTGATACTGTGGCTCCCATAGCCCGTTGCCATAGAGACCATCAGCGCTAAACCCGATATGCAAGCAGGGAATGTGCAGTACACGAGCCGTCTCACTGATCGCTGCTCGCCCGGCCCGATTGTCAAAAGCATCGATGACCAGATCGCTTTTCTGGAGCAACGTCTGTGCATTTGCCATTGTTAGCTCTGCAACGACCGGCTCTATTTTTGCCTGCACCGCTCGATAGAGCATATTCGCCAGCGCACGGGCCTTTGGCGCTCCCACCTCCGCCCGGCTATATGGCTGCGTTGAGAGGTTGCGCATCTCCACCCGATCTTTATCGATCAGCTTGATCCGCGTAAACCCCATACGAGCCAGCGTTTCGGTCAGATTCCCTCCTAACGCGCCTGCCCCACAAACCGTGATCTGCTTCTCCACAAACTGTGCCAGCGATACATGCCGCTCCTCATGAAAAAACGGGCTATTGGGATTCAAATTGGGCTGTGTCATCAGCTTTTTCTCTCCTTTATAACGAATTTCGGGCTGTCTTTCCGCTTTTGGGATTCGTCGGTGTATTACCTAAGTAGAAGCTTCTCCACTGAGAAACAGGTATAAAATGTCATCAATGAGAAAGGGATAGCTGGCCCATCATGAAAACCAAAACAAAACGACTGACGCAACAGGTACGCGATGCGCTGCTTGCCTGCTCGAATAAGGTGTTGTTGGAAACAATCATCGAGTGGCTCGATCGGGCCGACGAATACTTTCAATATGCCGATTGGAGCGACCATTTTCGCTATACATTGGGCTATCA
>JAICIM010000293.1 GCA_025928885.1 Ktedonobacteraceae bacterium
CGCCGCCGCGCCCCTATTTTTTCGCGTGTTGGCAGCCGGTCCCCACCCCCCCCCGCGGCTACGAAGAACCTTCCTGGTTGTAAAAAAATCACCAGTCGGAGCGGTGCTGTTGCATCATTACCAGGAATGGCAGCGATCGCTGCATCAAGAAGAGAGACGCTTCAACCAAATATCGACTAAACATGCGGTTGCGCTTACTACTCATATAGAGTATAATTAGATGTGAGTGGAGGTGCATTTTGTCCCATCTGGCAGTTTTTTTATTTGGCCCCCCACGCCTGGAACGCGATGGGGAAATGATCAATGTCGATACACGCAAGGCCATCGCGCTGCTTGCTTATCTTGCTGTCACCAATCAGCGCCATAGTCGCGATGCCCTGGCTGCACTCCTCTGGCCCGACTATGACCAACCACATGCTCGTGCAACGTTGCGCCGTACTTTATCCGCTTTGAATAAGGCGCTGGCGGGCAACTGGTTGAGTATTGATCGAGAAACTGTTGGTTTGACTCCTGGTACCAGCTTCTGGTCAGATGTAGACGAATTCATGCAACATCCGGCAAGCTGCCAGATGCACGGTCACAGCACCAACGAGGTCTGTCCCGACTGCCTGGAACCACTCACGCGGGCGGTCAGGCTCTATCGCGACGATTTCATGGCCGGCTTTAACCTTCAGGATAGCTCAACCTTCGACGATTGGCAATTTTTCCAGGCGGACGGATTGCGACGCGAACTGGCCAATGTGCTTGAGCGGCTGGTTCTGTGCCATAGCAGCAAGGCCGACTTCACCACCGCAATCACCTACGCACGACGCTGGCTGGCCCTTGATCGTCTCCACGAACCCGCCTATCGTTGTCTCATGCAGCTCTATGCCTGGTCTGGTCAGCGTGCCGCCGCCCTCCAGCAGTATCAGGAATGCGTGCATATGCTCGATCAGGAGCTGGGTGTCGCGCCGTTAGAGGCCACCACGCAGTTGTATCAGGCAATCAAGCACAATCAGGGACCGCCGCCTCCTACGCCCGTTCAAACATTGGCTGCCACGACGAAAAAAGAGCTACGACGCATTACCACCTCGCTCTCACATACATCTGACACCTCCTCAGTCCAGCCCACAAGCTATCCACTGATTGGCAGGCGCGAGGAATGGTCTGCGCTGCAGAAGGCATATGCCAGCACCTTCTCTTCTCATGGACACGTTATCGTTCTAGAGGGCGAGGCCGGCATTGGCAAAACCAGGCTTGCACAGGAATTTCTCACCTCAGCTCAGGATAAAGACGCTGCACTATTTATCACGCGTTGCTATGAGGGAGAGACGACGTTGGCCTATGCTCCCTTCGTGACGGGGCTACGCTTGCGTATGGCTGTGGTGGAAAAAATGGGCATCCGCTGGCAAGATCAGATCACCGCTCACTGGCTCAGCGAAGCGGCTCGTCTCCTCCCAGAGCTGCACCGCACCTGCCCGGATCTACCACCAACGCCGCCGCTGGATAGTCCAGGCGCTCAGGCACGTTTTTTCGAGGGACTACGACAATTCCTGCTTGCCCTGCTCCATGCCGAGCAGAAAGCTCCCCCCAGCATTCTTTTTATCGACGATGTACAATGGGCCGACGCAGCCTCGCTCGACTTCCTGAGCTATCTGGTAAGACGCCTGCATGAGCATCCCCTCTGCCTGCTTCTCACATGGCGCACCACCCAAACAACTCAGGCCCATCGTCTTCACCAGTTGCTCGCCACCGCCCATCGCGCGGGACAGGCGACACAACTCCAACTCGCACGCCTGAACCCCGCAACGGTGCAACTGCTCATACAGGCGGCAGCTACACTGGGTCTGACCACAACAAATGAACTGGCCGCGCGGCTCTACCAGGAAACAGAGGGCCTGCCGCTCTTTTTGACCGAATACCTGACCGCTATTACGCATGGTATGCTGGAGACCGAAAACGAGCACTGGTCGCTGCCAGGAGGGGTGCGCGACCTGCTCACCTCGCGCCTCTCAGCAGTAGGCGAGACCAGTCGCCAGTTGCTCAGTACAGCAGCAGTGATAGGACGCTCCTTCGATTTCGATACCTTGCGCGAAGCCAGCGGACGCAGCGAAGAAGAGACGGTGACAGCACTGGAAGAGCTGATTAATCACGGTCTGGTTGCTGAGATACGCGGGCATCAACAACCCTCATATGCAGAGGCAGATACTCAGGAAGAGTATACCGAGCAATTTACGCTTTTCTATGACTTTAGCCACGAGAAGCTGCGCACCCTTGTCTACGAAGCAACCAGTATGGCACGCCGTCGCCTGCTCCATCGCCGTATCGCTGAAACGCTGGTGGCACATATGCGCCGCTATCGACGAGGCGAGACACGAGCTGGCAAGATAGCCTATCATTATCAGATGGCTGGCAATTTGCCGGAAGCTGCCCATTACTTTTTCCGCGCCGGCGAATATGCGCTGGCGCTCTATGCCTACAACGAGGCGCTGGCCCATTTCCATGCCGCCCTCACCACGGGACATCCTGAGACGGCCCGCATCCATGAGACTATCGGCGATCTACATACGCTGCTCGGCACTTATAGCGCGGCCATCACTTATTACAAAACTGCTGCTATGCGCTGTAAGGGAGCCGAACTCGCCACCATTCAGCATAAGTTGGGGATAGTGCATGAGCGGCGTGGCAAGTGGGAGCAAGCCGAACACTATTATGCGACCGCGCTTGAGACGCTCAGGGCAAGCGGTTCACTCGATACCCATGCCAGAATTTACGCCGATTGGAGCCTCAGCGCCTATCATTGTCACCAGCATGCTCAGGCGCTCGATCTAGCCCAGCAAGCCCTCAACTTAGCCGAAAGCGCACAGGATATGCGTTCGCTGGCACAGGCGCATAATATGCTGGGCATTCTAGCAAACAGCAGCCACGATCTCACACGAGCAACCCACCATTTAGAGCAGAGCCTCGCCCTCGCCGAAAACCTGCAAGATACCAGCATCCGCGCGGCGGCGCTGAACAATCTCGCTCAGGTCTACAAAGCGAATGGATCGCTTCAACAGGCCATCAACCTGACTCGCTCAGCGCTCACCCTCTCTATCACCTATGGAGACCGCCACCGCGAAGCTGCCTTACATAACAATCTAGCCGACCTCCTCTATGCCGAAGGGCTGCTCGAAGATTCGATGCATCATTTAAAGCGAGCGGTCAGTATTTATGCCGAAATCGGGGTTGAGGCAGGCACAGTACAACCGGAAATCTGGAAATTGACGGAGTGGTAAAAAGATCGCAAGATTCAGTGTCGCAAGATCACTAATCTGATGTATAATGGAATTGATGGGCGTGCGCCATCACGCTACAGAGCGGGAACGCCGCCATCTATCTGCCTTGTTGAAAACCTGCATCACAACCAGGGAAGGTATGTTTTTTTTCGCACCAACACGAGGCACCAGGAAGAGGGAGTTCGCTAGTGAGTCAGAAAAAGAAATCATTGGATTATTCAACCGGCACTTATTTTATTCATCCCACCATTATCGAAGAAATGAGGAAAAAACAACGCCAGCTTGTCACGGAACAGGGCAAGGAACAACAGCCCGTCGATCCGGGAAAGCAGGCAACACCAATCGTCTTAGACATTCCAGACACCACGCTCAGTCAGACCCCACAAAATTAACGCATAGGCATAAACGGAGCCATCCTTACTAGCAAGGATGGCTCTGTGCTATTCTGCTCACTGCATTCGAGCTACGCGCGAGCTGTACACATCTATTTCAACCTGCGCACGGGCGAAAAGAGCAAGTAGACAAACGAGCACATGATGCCAATCGCACCGATAAACAGCGTCGGACGCGCCCCAATAAGCTCACTGAGCAAACCTGCGAGGAGAGCGCCGATCGGTCCCAGCGCAGTCCCCAGAAAGTGCATACTGCCGTTCACGCGGCCAAGCAAGCGCTCCGGCACAATGGATTGACGCAGGCTCACCTCGTTGACCGAGTGCAGCACGGCCCCACAATCGCCGATCAGTTGCGAGACGATCAGCAAAGCTATCACAGCCAGCGATGAACCAGCAGCCAGAGGAGTACACAGCATCATACATCCATCGATAAGCAGGCTTCCGAGCAGCAGTTTGCCGAGGCCAAAGCGACGAACTGCCCGGGGAGCAACGAACGCCCCCAATAATGCGCCCAGGCCCCCCATCGTCACCAGAACACCATATATCAGCGGCGAGACGCCGAGATCGCGGACCACATAGAGGGTGTAGAGCGTGGCAAAGGCACCGCCAAAGAAGTTGCGCATCCCGGCGCTGATGGCAAGAGCGCGTAACCTCCCATCGCGCCATAATACCAACAATCCCTCCCACATATCTCTCCACATACTCGGCGGCCTCTCCATCAGCAGATCAACAGACTCCTGTACGCGAATCATGCCGATACACAGGGCAGAACACAGGAACGAGAGCGAGTCAAAGGCGATCGCAAACGGAGCAGAGATGATCTGTATGAGCAGGCCAGAGAGCGACGGCCCGGCAATCTCAGCCAGTGCGCTACTTGCCTCCAGCTTGCTATTCCCCTCCGCAAGCTGCTCACGAGCGATCAGCGCGGGCAAGAACGATTTGTGGGCTATCTCGAAGAAAACCGTGAGTGTGCCAACCAGCACTATCACCCCATAGATTAGCTCTATCCGTAGCCAGCCTGCCAGCGCAGCCAGCGGGATTGAGAGCAGCAACAGCGCACGACCAAGATCAGCCACGATCAGTAGAGGTTTGCGCGGCAAGCGATCGATCCAGACCCCTGCCAGCAGCCCGAACACCAGGGCCGGCATAGTCCCCAGAGCTGCCAACAGCCCCATCTGAAAGGTCGTGGCATGCAACATTAACACGGCAGTTAAAGCGAGGCCATTACCGGTAATCCATGAGCCAAAATTTGAGACGGTCTGGCCCATCCAGAGCCAGCCAAAATGGCGATTGAGGAAAAAAGATGGCTTTTCCAGCACCACCTTTGGCGCATCAAGCATTTCCATATCTATCTCCAGACAGCAAGCGCACAATAAAAGAAGGAAAAGCAATTGGGGAAAACGCCAGTGCAGTTGGCTGGAGAGCATCACACGTAAACCTGAGTGGTCAACTTGCAATGGAATGTATGAGGAGGTACCAAAGACGACAGGACACTATCGGTAACGAGATAGCGTTCTTGCAGAGATGTGAGATTCGCTTGTCTACCTCGGACTAGCACAACTACACTAGCCGAGGAAAATGGCGCTGGTACCCAACGAGGCACCTCCGTCTCTCAATGATGATGAGTACATCATAACTTGAAAGGGAGGGAGCGTCAAGCAAGAAACAGGTTATCCCGACTTTATGGGACCTGCACAAGCGAGCGCTGAATATCGGCCAGGGAGGCGCAGCCAGCAAGTTGCAACGCCAACGTCAGCTCTTTGCGCAACAGTTCCAGCACGTGTTGTACACCTTCCTGTCCATTCACTGCCAAACCCCACAGCACGGGACGCCCAATCAGGACAGCGCATGCTCCCAACGCCAGCGCCTTGAGAATATCGGTCCCGCGCCGTATTCCTCCATCCACATAGACCTCACAACGCCCAGCGACAGCCGCCACCACTTCCGGTAATGCCTCAATCGTTGGCATCACGCCATCAAGCTGACGCCCGCCATGATTGGAGACAATAATCGCGGAGGCTCCATACTTGATCGCTACCGAGGCATCCTCAGCGGTCAAAATCCCCTTCAACACAATAGGGAGCGCGGTAATCGAACGCAGCCAGGGGAGAATATCCCAGGTGACGGCATCGCCCATATAGACATGCTGATTGTCGCTGCCATCAACTACAAGGTGTGGGGCGTTGCCATTAAAGGCGTCAGGATAGTGCGCCTGTTGATAGCTGTTCATGTCGTTGCGCAGATCGCGCTCACGCCTGGAGTAGCGGGGCAGATCTACCGTCAACACAATCGCTGCGTATCCCGCCCGCTCTGCACGCTGCACCAGCCTCTGAGCCTCCTCCATCGTATATATATACAATTGATACCAGAGCGGCCCCTGAGCCACCGCCTTCACCTCTTCAAGACTGCGCGTAGAGTCCGTACTCAGCGTCATCAGCGTACTGGCTGCACCAGCCGCACGTGCAGTGGCAAGCTCGGCATCGGGATGGGCGAGTCCGTGAGCTGCTGAAGGCGCAAGCAGGACAGGCATGCTGACAGGAAGCCCCAGGACGCTTGTGTTGATAGAGCACTGATTGACATCCATTAAAACGCGTGGACGCAAACGAAGACGCTCAAAGGCGCTCCGATTGGCCCGCAGCGTCACTTCATCATCGCTCCCACCATAGAAAAAATCCCAGTTCACGGGCGGCAGTGCGGCCTGAGCCAGCGCTTCATAATCAAACACATTGATAGGCGGATTCATAGCGAGCTTCTTTCATATTTTCAGCGGCTCCCCGCTCAACAAACGCTGGATTTTTGCAGCGGTATCCGTCTGAGGGGCAGCCAGATAGACGACCACCTTCAAATCTGGCGCTTCGCTGAGCTGAAACGTTGTATGTTCCAATAGCAGGCGTCCAACGCGCGGATGGATCAGTTCCTTACATCCGTCCTGCCGGCCCCTGATCTCATGTCGCGGCCACCACAGGCGAAACTCCGGGCTGTTTTGTTCGAGCTGCTCGATGAGATCGGCAAAACGGGGATCGTTCGGCCACTGCCCACAACTGACACGAAACTGGGCCAGTACTCTTTGCGCTATCCCTTCCCAGTCCACAACTCGCCGCCGAAACTCCTGATCGGTAAAGACAAACCAGACAATGTTGCGTTTCTCTTCATCCAACGCCGAAAAGTCTCCCAGTACCTCAAGCGCTGCCCGATTCCAGGCCAGCAGATCCCAGCTCCGCCCGGTGATATAGGCCGGGCCAGGCTCCAGCTGTTCGAGAAAGCGGTGCAAAAAAGGGCTGACGACCTCTCTTTGCGTCGCTGGAACAGATACAGATTGCTGCTGAGCCAGCACAAAAAGATGCGCCCTCTCGGCCTGGCTCAGTTGCAATGCTTGAGCGAGGCTCTCCAAAATCTGCTGCGAGACATGAATATCCCGGCCCTGCTCCAGCCATGTATACCACGTCACGCCAACGCTTGCCAGTTGCGCGACCTCTTCACGCCTGAGTCCAGGGGTTTTGCGACGAACCCCAGGCGGCAATCCAACATCAACCGGTGAGAGCCGCCTGCGCCTGCTCTTCAAAAAGTCCGCTAACTCTTTGCGACGCTCTATATCATCCATAGCAAGCTCCTTATGATGTGTTTAACATTTATGTTGGCAACGCTCTCCTGTTCCGTAGTTGCGCGACTTTATCGCGCTCATGGCACGTTTGCGGATGGTGGACCAGCGCGAGACAGTCGCGCAACTACGAAAACGATCTTTGTAGCGCTGCCTGGGCGGCAAAATAACCGCAGAGGCCATGCACGCCGCCGCCGGGAGGGGTGGAGGAAGAGCAGAGATACAGGTTCTTTGCCGGGGTCGCATAGGGGACCGGGCGTATGGTTGGGCGAGTGAAAAACTGCCAGATATCCTGCAATCCACCATTGATATCGCCTCCAACATAATTAGCATTATAACGCTCAAGATCAGCAGGCTTCCAGGCATGTCGGGCGAGAATACGATCGCGAAAACCGGGGGCGAAACGCTCGATCTGTGCTTCGACGCGCTCCGTCATATCAACCGTTGAGCCGTGAGGAACATGACAATAGGCCCAGAGCGTCTGCTTGCCCTCTGGCGCACGCGACGGATCAAACAGGCTTTGTTGAGCCACCAGCACATAGGGGCTTTCGGGATGCTGCCCGCGTGCAATCTGCGCTTCGGATGCTGCAATCTCTGCCAGTGTACCACCCACATGCACTGTTCCAGCCTGCAAGCATGCAGCGGCCTTCCAGGGAACGGGGCCATCCAGCGCAAAATCTATCTTGAAAGAGCCGGGGCCATAGCGAAAGCGCTGCAAGCTATGTCGATAGCCTTCAGGCAGGCGCTGCCCCGCTATCCGCAACAACTGACGCGGCGTGATATCGCCCAGCATCACACGCGCTGGCGGCAGCTCGTCCAGCGTTTTGATCTCAACACCGGTGACAATTTCCCCACCCAGCGAGCGCAGATAGGCGGCAAGCGCATCGGTCAGGCGTTGAGCACCGCCTCGCGGAAAGGGCCAGCCACACGCATGTCCGGCAACACCCAGCATCACACCTGCAGCCGCGCTGATGGGTTGATTGAGCGGGAGCTGGGCATGGGCGCACAGGCCAGCCAGCAGCGCCTTCGCTCGTTCGCCGCGAAACCGCCGGCGGGCCAGCATCTGTGCAGAACTCAGGGCCGCGAGACCAAACGGCGCAATTGCAAAAGCATGGTGAAGCAGGGGACGCAAACGCAGCGGCCCCATGACGGTTTGCAGCAACGTCTCCCAGCGCTCCACAAAAGGAGCCATCAAGCGTTGATAGGCTTGAGCATCGCAACCCGTCGAAGCTCCCGTCGCCTCCACCGATCGTTCCAACAACAC
>JAICIM010000639.1 GCA_025928885.1 Ktedonobacteraceae bacterium
CAGCGTCTCCACATTGAAGGTTGCTCGCCGTTTCCAGGCGTTCTCGCGATCATCAAAATAAGCGCCACGCACGTTAAAGCTCATCACACGAAGATCAGACAAAAGACAGATTCCTTTCTCTGGGGTCAGCCGCTATCAGGTGACCGGGTGACATTTCCTTTGTGCATTGTATCTCATGGAGGTGGTGAACTGATGGGCCGGAAAAAGAGAGCAATGTGGTGAGAGGGGAGGAATTTTGCTATTTTCCATACTGTTTTAACAAATGTTATAACAATGTATATTTTTTGTAATGTGCCTGCCCTCAAATGTATTGAAGGGCAGACACACGAACCAGCGTGGACTAGTTGCGCAAGGGTTTGCCAGTCATCAAGAAGTTCTGGATGCGTTCCTGGGTCTTCTCGGTGCCACAGAGGCTCAGGAAAGCCTCGCGTTCCAGGTCAAGCACCTGGTGCTCCGTGAGTGGCGTGATCGGTGAGCAATCGCCACCGGTCAGCACGCGGGCAAGATGGCGAGCTACGACAGCATCGTGTTCGCTGATCGCTCCAGTCAACAAAAAGCCTTCGATCTGTTGCTCCAGTACCAGACGCGCACCCGCTCCCGGCAAAAGCAGTTGCTGCGGTTTGGGTGGCTGCCATTGAGCTGCCGCCCGAGCTTCAGCCAACTTGATCGCGTCGGCCTTTGCGTCGCGGAAGAGCAGGTCACGATTCACCGTAATTGCGTCCGTTTTGCGCAAGAAACGCAGCTCCTGGGCCTCGACCGCGCTGGTGGAGACGGTGGCGAAGGCGATGGTCTCAAAGGCTTTGCGCACGGGCGTAAAGGGGCCACCGGTCTTCTTTGCCATCTGTGTCGCTATATCGGCTCCATACCGCAGCAGCAGCTCTTTACAGCCACCTCCGGCGGGAATCAGGCCCATCGCGCCCTCCACCTGGCCCATATACGATTCGGCAAAGGCGCGGGTATGATGGCAGTGCATAACGATTTCACAACCACCGCCCAGTGCTCGTCCGGCCAGCGCCGCCACGATGGGAACAGGGCTATATTTGAGCAGCAGATTGGCCTGTTGCAAGCCGTTGATGGCCTTCTCCAACATCTGCCACTCGCCCTGCCTCGCGCCCATCAGCACCAGCAGGAGGTTGGCACCAGCTGAGAAGTCCACCGCTTCACTGCCGATCACCAGGGCGCGAAACTGCTTCTGGCCCTCATTGATGGCATAATACATCATTTCGATGATGCCCTCGTCGATCGAGTTCATCTTCGTGTGAAACTCAATGCAGCCCACACCGTCACCCAGATCAATCAGCGCCGCCGATCCGTTATCAAGCACCACCTTGTTCTCAGCTTTCAGCGCTACCAGCGAGATGCTGCCCTCCGGCCTGGGAACTGGTTTGTAGGTGTCGGTCGCGAAATCGAAGTAGGAGCGCTGCCCGGCGCTGCCGGTGTAGAACGTTCCCTGTCCCTTGTTCTGGACGCGCTGCACCAGTTCTGGTAATGGACGATCTTGCAAGACCTTCTCTAAGACGGTGGGATGTTGTAGGAGCAGATCCCAGACCTCGAAGCTGCCAAGATCGAAATTGAAGCCCCAACGCATCGCATCGTCAACCGCCACAATGCTATCTGCAATCTCGCTGAAGAGATTGGCAGCGTAGAGCAGCGCATCCGCCGTCGTTTCGCGGGCGAGCTGGCTGGCTCGATCATCCCCTTCCAGCATCGTGAGCATACGCCTGCCGGGATCATCGTAGCTCCGCGCATTGCCAATCGAGGGATAGCGCACTTTTTGTTGGGGAACGTATTCCAGTGTGGTGAGGTCAAGCTCCAGAATGGTTGATTCACCGTCGGGACTCTTGATGCGCTTGTAGAAGCCCTGGCCGCTCTTTTCGCCCAGCATGCCCCGCTTGAGCATCTCGCGAATCACCTCTGGCACCTGGAAGGTTTCGCGTTGATCGTCCTGGGGAGCGTTGTTGTACAGATTGTCGGAGACGTTGACCAGCGTATCCAGCCCTGAAAGATCGGCGGTGCGAAAGACGGCAGATTTGGGCCGCCCCATGACCGGTCCCAGTATTGCATCGACTTCGGTAACGCGATAGCCCTCGCTCAGAGCATGCTGCATAGTGGACATAAAGCCGTAGACGCCGATGCGGTTGGCGATAAAGTTCGGCGTATCTTTACACAGCACCACGCCCTTGCCCAGCACGTTTGTGGCGAAATGTTGCATAAATTGTAGCAGGGCCGGGTCGGTGTCGCGATTCGGGACGATTTCGAGCAAGCGCATATAGCGGACGGGATTGAAGAAATGGGTGATCAGGAAGTTGCGACGGAAATCCTCGCTGCGCCCCTCGACGAGCATATGAGCAGGTAGACCCGACGTATTGGAGCTGATGATGGTGCCAGGAGTTAACACCATCTCGATCTTGCTGTAGAGCGCGTGTTTGATATCCAGACGCTCCACAACGGCCTCGATAATCCAATCGACATCGGCCAGCACTTCCAGGTCGTCCTCGCTATTGCCGATCGTCACCAGCTTTGCCGCTCGCTTGCTATAAAATGAGGCAGGTTTGGCCTTCAACGCTTTTTCCAGACCGGTGCGGGCGATGATGTCGCGATCTTTTGTGTCGCCGGGCGGTACGATGTCTAGCAGGTAGCTGGGAATGCCAACATTGGCGAGGTGGGCCGCGATTGCAGCCCCCATCACACCTGCTCCGAGGACGGCCACCTTACGCACGGCGTATGATGTTGTTGCGGGCATAGTTATGATACCCTCTCAATCAATGTTGCTACCCCCTGACCGCCGCCGACACAGAGCGTTGCCACACCCCAGGTTTTGTCGAGGGTTTGCAGGTCGTTGAGCAGCGTGGCGATGAGGCGAGCGCCGCTACAGCCCAGGGGATGGCCCAGCGCAATGGCGCCACCATGCGGGTTGAGCTTCGCCTCGTCGATGCCCAGTTCGCGAATTACCGCGAGATTCTGCACAGCGAACGCCTCGTTTAGCTCGATCACATCGATGTCGTTCAATTGCTTGTGGGCGCGTTGTAAAAGTTTGCGCATAGCAGGCACAGGGCCGCTCCCCATAAACGCGGGATCAACGCCTGCTACGGCCATCGAATGCACCTTTGCCAGTGGGGTGATGTTGAGGTCTCTGGCTCGCTCAGCGGACATCAAGACGACGGCTGAGGCACCATCGTTGAGAGGGCTGGAGTTGCCAGCGGTCACGGTGCCGCCTTTGATAAAGGCAGGTTCCAGACTCGCCAGCTTCGCCAGCGATGTGTCGCGGCGTGGGCCTTCATCGACCTCCATCACGCTCCCATTGGGCAGAGGTACGGGAACAATTTCTCGCTTAAAGATGCCGCTATCGGTGGCGGCGATGGCCCGCTGATGACTGCGGAGCGCAAAGGCATCCTGTGCCTCGCGGCTGATCTGATATTTGCGGGCCAGATTTTCAGCCGTCATGCCCATTGGAATATAGCTGGAATAGGCATATTCCAGTTCGCAGGGCGGGAACGGCGTCTCGCCATCGGTTTTGATCAGGCGCGGGTTAAAGCTGGGGTTAAAGCCGCCCATCGGGACTCGCGACATGCTCTCCACGCCACCAGCGACAAAGGCATCGCCCATATCCAGCATGATATTCTGGGCCGCCATATTGAAGGCTTGCAGACTGGAGGCACAGAAACGATTGACGGTGACGCCAGCAGCCGTTTCGGGCAGCCCGGCCAGTGCTCCGACGAGGCGGGCCAGGTTCATCCCCTGTTCGCCTTCAGGGAAGGCGCAGCCAAGAATCACATCTTCGATCAGCGAGCGATCAAGCTGTGGGACGCGCTCAACGGCGCTTCTGACGGCCAGGGCAGCCAGATCATCGGCCCGTACGTCCTTGAGAACACCTTTGTTTGCTCGCCCGATGGGAGTGCGTACTGCACTGACAATGACAGCTTCGGCCATATGTGTTGCTCCTTCTTCTGCTTACAGAGGATAGCCCTG
>JAICIM010000719.1 GCA_025928885.1 Ktedonobacteraceae bacterium
GACTTTATCGCGCCTGTGCCACCTTTGAGGTGGGGGACCCAGGCGCGATAAAGTCGCGCAACTACGACATATGTAACCAGGGAACAGTCATATTATTCCCAGACAAACGCGACCTTGCCGGTACGGCCCGTATCAAATAGCTCATACGCTTCTTTCGCTTGAGAGAGCTTGAAGCGATGCGTCACCAGGACATCGGGATGCAATTTCCAGCGCACCAGCCGTTCGGTCAGCTCCTCCATTTGCGGCAGGCTACAGACCCAGGAACCATAGAGCGTGAGCTGTTTGTGGATAAGCAGAGGGCTGGGTTCAAACGACACGGTGCCGCCCTCACCAACAAAGACCACGCGCCCCCATTCGCGGGCAGTTTCCAGGCAGAGATGGCGTGCATTGGCGTTGCCGGAACAATCGATTGCCATCTCAAAGCCATGACCATTCGTATGCTGAAGCAATACAGCCAGCATATCGCCATCTTCGGGCGAGACGATATTGGCAAATCCCAGTTGTTGCGCCAGCTGACGGCGTTCCGCGATAAACTCCACGCCCACCACTTCGGCACCCATCGCGCGACACAGCAGAGCTGCACCCAATCCAACCGGCCCCAAACCAGTAATCAACACGCGGTCGCGCCCTGAGACACCTGCACGCAAGCAGGCAGCATACGCGGTGCCGATGCCACAGGCGACCATCGCGCCATCGAGATAGCTCAATTCATCGGGTAGCGCCACCAGTGTCGCCTCGTCCGCTACCATAAAATCTTCATGGCCCCCGGGCCGCTGCCAGCCATACGCGCCGCGTCCTGGCTGCGAACAACTGATCATCCAGCCACTGCGACACTCCGCACAGAGGCCACAACCGGCGATATGATAGATGATGACCCTATCCCCGGCCTGAAAACGCTTCACACCTGGACCAACGCGCTCGATAATTCCGCATGGCTCATGACCGGCAACCACGCCCTGATACGCCTCCGGCCCTGTCCCCTGATTGGTGGGCCGATAGATCGCACGCAGATCGCTGCCACACAGCGACGACGCTTTCATTCGTACAAGCACCTGTCCATGCCCTGGCTCTGGAACAGGGATTTCGCGCAATTCAAGTTGCCGATTGCCTGGCAACACAACGCCAGTCATTGTTTGCATAACGCAATGCCTTTCCGCCAAAAATACAATGTTGCAAAAGAGGTAGCCAGAAAGCGCTTACCCATTGCCCATTGTATCCTATTTTTGGCGGAATATGCTTATGCAAGATGATGGTAAAGAACCGACGCCATCCTTCGTTTTTCCAAATAAACACAAAAGATTGACGAGAGGGTAGAACCTCCCGTCAACTTGTTCTCTGGTGTTCAACCTGAGAGCCGACACCTACTGAAGGTTGATAGAGCCGAGCACCCTATCGAGGGTCGCGCGTTTGATACGATATGCCTGACGTGCATTCACATGGGGCAGCACAACAGCTTCGAGCGCACCTTGTTTCACCCAGCGGCGAACAGTGGTGTCATCAACGCGCAAAATACGGGCAACTTCAGAAACGGTTAACAGATCGCTATTCATGGATATCTCTCCTCCTCATTGGGAACTTTCAGATCCCTAAATTTGTTTCCTTAACGGACCTGGAAACTTGTAACGTCTCGCGAGATGTTTACATCGATTAACATTACACATACATTGTATAACATTGTTCGGAGTTTGTAAAGCATCAGAAAAAAGTAAGACGTATTCAGTAGTTTTCATAAGGGGAAACGCTGAAGCAATAAGGCTTATGAAAAGCAATGAAAACGGTTGATATCCCCCGAACAAGAGTAGAGGGTAAACATCAATAAGGAAGAGTGCAACAGAATGTGAAAAGCAATGAAACTTTCGGGCTACATATGTTGCTCTGCTTGCGTCATTATCGTACCTTACTACTAGAAGAGGAATTTCACAAGCGAAAGCAAAACCGAAAGCAGCGCACAGATTAGCTGTAATTCGGTTGCAGGTAGCAGTCATTTTGGTCAGACCAGTATACTCAGTACCTTGCGTATAGTGTAATCGATACATTCACAAAAAGCAAGGGGACAGAGAAGGCTGTATCTTTGCAAAACAGCCTTGATGTGATAGACTGACACCAACTTCCTTTGGAGCCATCATCATTCCAGTAATGGGGTTTTTCCGACAGCAGCGGAAAGCAGGCTCTATTACACATTACTTTATTTTTGCCTGGAGCGAGGCTGTATCTTCGTTTTAAGAGCTTACCAGGCACAAAGACAGAAAAATTATGAATCCTCAATTTCAACCTGTCCGGTCCGTACGAGCCTACGAAGCCATCGTTCGTCAAGTAGAAGAAGCCATCTATCGAGGAGATTTTCAGTCGGGCCAGCACCTCCCTTCAGAAAAAGATCTCATGCGCCAGTTTCACGTCAGTCGCTCAACGATACGCGAGGCGCTGCGGGTGCTGGAAAACGCGGGCTTTATTAAATCACAGCACGGCTCCCCCAACGGTGGGGCAGTCGTACAGGAATTTTCAACGGACCTCTTGCAGAAAGCGCTGGTTTCGCTGATCTCACGCACTCACAAGATCAGCCTGATAGAATTATTACAGTTCCGTCTCGTCATCGAAAGTACTACGGCTTATCTCGTCGCCATGTTTCATACAGAAGAACAATTAGAGCATTTAGTAACGATTCATAATGATATGAAAACTCTCATCGCTCCCGAGATGGTCGAGGCATTTCAACAGGCTGATACCATGTTTCATCAATTGATTGCTGACAGCGCACAGAACGAATTGTTCCGGCTTTGTCATCAAGTCGTCTTAAATGTGGTGCGAGACGTTCTGGAAGAGCAGCCCTGGCAGGCCGACCTTTTGGAGGATGCCTGGAAGCGACACGCGCGTATTCTCCAGGCCATGCAGCAGAGGAATGGATATATGACATCCAATCTAGTAGTACGCGACCTCGCTGAGCACTATACAGCATATATCCCCGACTCGGAGAGGTCGCGCTTCACACAACTTGTGGATAGCTACACCCAACAGCACCCTACTGCCGATTGAACGTCACATCCTGCTCAGTTTTTACCGTGGCAAACCAACCATCCAGCA
>JAICIM010000668.1 GCA_025928885.1 Ktedonobacteraceae bacterium
ATAGTGTCCGGTTGTGCCTCCCTGAAGCCAGAGGGCCGTGACCGCGATCTGACTGATGACGGGGCCGATTGAGGCGACAAAAAGGATCACCGGAAAATAATACCTGCCCATCCTGTGCTGGAGCCAGGTCCATGTGAGATAGACGCAATAAATACAGCTCAAGATCCAGTTAAAGATCGTGACGGTATCCAGCTCCATGCGCCGTCTGAGGATCAGCAGAAACACCGTCTGGGCCACCCATTGCAGGGCGACGAAAATACGGAAGATGCGCAACACGCCTGGATCAACCTGCTGCTCCTGCCAGATCTGGCTCCTCTTTTCATTCTCATCCATATAGTATATCTCTTCATTGCTGCGAGACGAGGCACACTCTATCTCATCCATTCAGTGTAACATATCACTTGCACCACCCCTACCATATTCCGCAGGCCCTGGGCCAATTGTACGGTGTTGTTGCCATAAAAATAAGTGCATCGCGTCACTGCTTTTTGTGATTGGCGACACTGTTGGCGAACGGCCCCTCTCGGGTATGCTTCCTCACGTAGACAGGATGCTTCCTGTGATCTCTGATTAGTAGAGAATAGAAAAAGAATCAAGAGGGTACAAAGTATGTATACAATGGTAAGAAAGTTTTTGGCACGAGCTTTAGTTGTTCTGGGTATGGCTTTTCTGGTCGTCGCCGTTGCGGCCTGCTCGCAGCCTGCATTTGCCGCAGACGGCTTGCCTGAAGGGACGACAACCACCACACAGTCCACGCCGGCAACGAGCGAAACAACGTCTGGTGCAACGCTACAGCCAGCTTCTATGTCGAACAGCCAGATCCCAGCGGACGCGAAAGATGTTCCCCTGCCCGATCATGCAAAACGGCTTGGAGCTGCGTACGTCGTAGCGGATAACGGCAAACGAGCGGTGGTGCGGAAATATACGGTTGACGACACCACGACCGATACGTTGTTGAGCTTCTACAAGAGCAACATGCCCTCGCACGGCTGGACGTACGCCGATGAGAGCCGCACCGGGCGCTATGGCGGTCAGGTGCTCAAATATACGCAGGGCGACCGCACCTGCTATATCGAGGTTGCCGCCAGCCGTGCTCTTCCTGGCAACGACACGCTCTACATCACAGTGACGAACTAGAGGTAATTTCATCATTGGATCAAAAGCTGTAATGAATTCGTAGTGGAGCGATTTATCGCGTCGGGTTCGTGTCGCTCCACTACGAAAAGAAAGAGCACTGGCGGTTTATTTGTTGAGAACCGATTGTGTGGCAGAAGGCGTTACATTTCTCATTTCTTCTTCGTGTTACTCGCACGATCAAGCGAGAGTATTCGTGCTTCTTGTGAAGCTGTGTAAGGAGGGATGAGAAAATGACAAGACCAATACAGGATTCGGTTATTGTTGTAACAGGAGCATCAAGCGGAATTGGACGCGCCACCGCCCTGGAACTGGCTCGTCGTGGGGCGAGTGTTGTGCTGGCGGCCCGACGCGTGGTGCTGCTCGAAGAGCTGGCGCAGGAGTGCCAGAGCGCGGGAGGGAAGGCGCTGGTGGTTCCGACAGATGTGACCGACGAGGCAGCGGTTCAGGCGCTTGGACAACAGGCGCAGGGATATTTCGGGCGCTTTGACGTCTGGATCAACAACGCCGGGGTGATCGCCTTTGGGCGCTTTGAAGATCTCCCCTCAAAGGTGTTCAAGCGCGTGATCGAAACCAACTTTCTCGGCTATGTCTACGGGGCTAGAGTCGCCCTCCAACAGTTCTACTCTCAGGACTATGGGATTTTGATCAACAATGCCTCGGTCGATAGCCAGCTCGCGGCCCCTTATCTCACGGCCTATAGCGCGGCCAAGTTCGCCATTCGCGGCTTCTCTGAAAGCTTGCGCGAAGAGGTGGAGGCGCTCGACAAAAAAGATATTCACATTTGTACCGTCAAGCCCGCCACCATCGATACCCCACTGTTCCAGCACGCCGCCAACTATACCGGTCGGGCCGTCAAAGCGTTGCCGCCCGTCTATGATGTCGAGACGGCGGTGAAAACGTTTGTGGAACTGGTTGAGAAGCCACAGCGCGAGGTCTTTATTGGCTCTGCCGGGCGCATGCTGGCAACCATGCACGCCATTGCTCCCGGTGTTGCAGAGCAGACCTACGCCCATCAGGTTGAGAAGGGCCATCTCTCCACCGAAGAGACTTCACCAAATACGGAAGGGAATCTTTTTGCACCGATGTCGGAAAAGGTAAAAACAAATTAAGCCGGCATGGATGAACGTTCGGAACGAATGCGGGCCGGCGAGCCGAAGAAGTGGCGCAAGACGAGGCTACCGGCTCCTCGCGCCCAGCTCTCATAGCCCAACTGTTCCGCGATAAAGAAGCGCAGATCTTTGCCCATTTGCGAGAAGACGTGTTGCTTCATCTCCTGCTGCATCGCCTCCATCAGCACGCTATCGGTCAGCAGGTTGAGGTCGGGGCTGGAGAGGATGATGCATTGTGGATTGAAGATATTGACGAGATTGGCCAGCGAGACGCCTAAGAGTGTGCCGGCACGCTGCATCGCCGCCCTGGCCGCCTCGTCGCCGCGTCTGGCCTGAGTGACGATTTCGAGCAGCGATGGCTCCGGGGGTGTGCTGTCGAGATTGTAGGTTGTGATTTGCATATATTCGCGGTAGTTTTCGAGTATCCCTGAAAACGAGGCGTAGGTTTCCAGACAGCCACGATTGCCGCAATCGCAGAGCCGTCCCTCGGTCGTCACAGCGGTATGGCCCAGTTCGCCAGCGCCGCCAAAGGCTCCACGATAGAGGTCGCCGTTGGTGACGATGCCCAGGCCAACGCCGCGACCGATGGCGATCACGAGAAAATGATCGTAGGGTTGTCCCTCGCCAAAGAGGTTTTCATAGACGGCCAGACAATTCACGTCGTTATCGACAAAGACGGGGATGCCGAGCAGCTCCTCTAGAGGCCGGCTGATCTCCACGTTTTTCCAGCCCAGCAGCGCCGCATCGATGCACAGCCCCCGGTCGCCATCGATCATGCCGCTCATGCCAAAGCCGATGCCGATAATCTTGTCTCTGGCAATCTGGCTCCCCTGAAATAGCTCCTCGCAGCACTGCACCAGCAGCTCAATAGCTCGTGGATAATCTCCTTGCAGCGGCACAGCCCACTGGCGCGTATAGACTAGTTCGCTGCTCAAATCGAGGATGACGGCGGTGAGCGATTCGGGTTGCGGGATCAGCCCAACCACAAAACCACCTTGCGGATTGATCTCTAATAGACCGGCCCGCCTGCCGCCCGTTGATTCGGCATATTCTTTCTCCACAATCAGGTTGCGTTCAAGCAGGGTCGCGGTAATCTTGATGACTGTAACCAGGCTCAGACCCGAGAGGGCTGCCAGTTGTGGCCGCGAAATGGGTGCTTCGGTGCGAATCAAATTGAGCAGAACGCTCTGATTGATCCCTCGAATCAGGAAGCGGTCGGCTGATACGTGCTGGTGGTTCTGCATAGGTGCCAGGCCCAATCTATTTGTAAACTTAGTAATGTTATTGTAGCGAAGATACATTGCTGTGTCAAGATTATCGCGCTATTTCAAGAAATTGGCGGAAAAATATTGACATCCCCTCGTTTCTTTCTTATACTAAATTTAGTTAATTTACTTTCATCGATGGCAGCAAGGGTTGAGGGACCATGCGCGTCCCTCGCCTCGATAATCCACAGGAGGA
>JAICIM010000237.1 GCA_025928885.1 Ktedonobacteraceae bacterium
TGCGGTGAGGGTCAATTGATACTTCGGGATGGTACAGGTATATTCAAAGCGATTTTTCGTATGCAGGTGACTCACAATCGTACAGTGATGACGCTTAAAGTCTTCAGGGGTCATCAAGACCATCTTGCCAATTTTGAGGCCGATCATCAGGTGAGCCGTGTACTGAAACTGGTTGCGGGCGTAGCTGCCCAGGTTGGGTACATGCCACCCCATGCCGAGCGGAATACGTGAGCGTAACACGCCGCTGGGATTGAGCTTCCAGCTATGATAGGGATTATCCAGATAGCCATGCGGGGTAAAATCGTCATGCGGAACCATTGTCCATTACTCCTCTCTGGCTCAAGTAGAATGCTGAGAATTGGCCTCATTGTATGATGCTGTGAGAGAAGAGTCAAAAAATGCTCTGTTACTGCTGTGTCAAGGGATCGTATGCCGAATCGTCTGCCAACTGGTGAGAAGGGTCAAATAAACAGGAGAGAAGCCTATCCAGAGCTGATAAGCTTCTCTCCTGTTTTTAGCTGGAAGAACCGGGCGTTATTTCAGCTACAGTGTACTATTTTCAGAGAGCAGAGACTCAAATTGGTGCCGATCAAGGTGCTCATGCTCCAGCAGCGCCTCGCTGAGCAATGTCAATTGCCTGGCATGCTCACATAAGATTTGATGAGCCATCGCCTTTCCTTCATGCAATATCCGCTGCACCTCAGCATCAACCAGCGCGTTCATCGCCGCCCCCCCGCTGCTTCTGGGCGCATAGCTGGACATAGGAAGGTAGCGGCTTTGTGGCAACGCTCCATTCCATTGCAGGTTACCATCGGGCTGTGCAATCAACGAGCGAGCCTGGCTGGAGAAAGCCTCGGGATCGATTTGTCGCATGTTGAGCGCATAATCGCCGTCGGACGGCTGGTAGTCGGCAAAGACCACCCCAACCTGTTCGCTCATACCCCAACGAGTAACCATACGCCGGGCAAGATCAGTCACCACCTGGAGATCGTTCTCGGCCCCGGTTGTAATTCGCTCCGCCCCAAACGTCAACTCCTCGGCAACGCGACCACCCAGGCCAACGGCAATCCGTGCCATCAACGTCTCGCGACTATAATTGTATCGATCCTCTTCGGCTGTAAATTGGGTGACACCCAGGCTCTGCCCACGAGGAAGAATGGTGACGCGATTAACGGTATCGGCCTCCGGCAAATGATAGGCCACGAGGGCATGCCCACCTTCATGCACGGCGATGATGCGACGCTCTTTCTCGCTCATCACCAGCGGGCGGAGCGCACCAAGCTGCACGCGTGCCAATGCATCCTCAAAACAATCGTGGGTGATGAACTCCATATCGCGTCGAGCAGCGGTCAGGGCCGCCTCATTAACGAGGTTAGCCAGATCAGCCCCGCTCATACCAGTTGTCATACGAGACAGGCGCTCTAAGCTCACTTCTGTATGCAACGGGGTTGTGCGTGTATGCACCTTGAGAATCGCTTCGCGGCCAGTGCGATCTGGCACAGAAACGGTAACACGGCGGTCAAAGCGCCCGGGACGCAGCAACGCTTTATCGAGGATATCAACGCGGTTCGTTGCAGCCAGCACAACAACGGCCTTGCGGGCATCGAAGCCATCCAGTTCAACCAATAACTGATTGAGGGTCTGATCGCGCTCATCGTTACCGCTCAAGCGAACCGAACGCTTGCGCCCGACCGCATCGATCTCGTCAATAAAAACCACACACGGAGCGGATTGCCGCGCCTGATTGAAAAGGTCACGCACGCGGCTGGCACCAATTCCCACAAACATCTCGACAAATTCAGAAGCGCTAATGCTGAAGAATGGGACATGCGCCTCGCCTGCAACAGCCTTTGCCAGTAACGTCTTTCCGGTTCCAGGAGGCCCAACGAGCAACGCACCGCGCGGAATACGCGCCCCCAGACGATCATAGCGCTCTGGACTGCGTAAGAACTGCACAATCTCTTCCAGTTCTGCGCGTACTTCATCGATTCCGGCAACATCAGCAAAAGTTACAGGAATTTCCGTACTGATATGCGCCGTGGCCGATTTAGAGACAGGCGTATTTTTCAGAACCGGCCCCGACTTCTTCATAGCAGATGAAGCACTTCCGGTCTCTCTTATACGCTCGAAGCGACGGGCGCGGCTCTTACCCATTTGAGAAACACGATCATCGGTTGAACGCATCGAGCGCGTCCCGTTACGGGCTGCCAGAAAGATCAGCAGGAAGATGATCAGGAACGCGATCGGCAAAAATTTCCAGACCAGCGACACCCAGGTAGCCGTTTGATTTGCCGGAAGCACATTGACCATCACATGCTTCTGCAATAAGAGAGGGAAGAGTTGAGGGTCACCATCTTTTGGCATAAGCGTATAGATAGCCCGCAAAGGATCTATAGTAGAAGTACCAGCAGAGGTCGATGGATTGACTGAAGGAGCGCTCCCAATACCAATATAGCGACTCCAGGCAATATAATCAGCCATAGCTCCCTGACTGGTAGCCTTGTCAGCGTGAGAGGCGCTCTCTTGAGCAGTTACAGGACTGGCTAAGAGCGCATTGATTTCGTTCCCGCGAGTAATAACCGCCTGCACGTTTCCGTCCGAGACCTGCGTTACAAAAGCACTATAGTCAACGCTGGTAACACCGTTAGGAGCTGCATTGGTAAATGTTGGAGGCTGCAATTGGCTAGAAACACCAAATAGCAATGCTACCAATAAAAGAAGGAGAAAGCTATTGAACAATGTACTTTTATACTTTTTTGTCCATCTCCAGACCGTACGTCCGTAATAGCGTGCCTGTCCGTGTCGCCGCCCCTGTATCTCTGCCCTATAGCGGCGACCAGCCTTGTCGTCCATTTATTCACCTCACCTGGAAAAGACCGCGCTCAGGAAATTTGCGGCCCCTCATGTCCACACATGCGCAGATCACAGGAGGATGTTCTGCATAAGACTGGATGAGCTTCATCCTCTCTATCGCCAAACGCATGCAATAAGCTAACCCGCTTAAAAAGCCTTTCTCTCGATGCCTTTTGTCCCCACTGGCAAGCAGCTCTGACTGTCACCATCGCAGCACAGACGCCGTTCTGCCATCGAAAGAAGAGCTTATCAATCCCTGCCAATAACAACAGGAAAAAGACCAATGCTCCATTTTAAAAAGATAAATAAGATAAACAGGCGCATCTTCTACGGACAATAGAAGATAGTGTACAGCTTATCGAAGGGAAGATCAGCCTGGTAAGTACTTTCTTCTCATATCACATATTATACCAACGCATATCTACGCTAATCATTATAGTCGGTTAATGTGAAAAAACGGGGTCAGACATCATAATATATGACGGGGTTATTACTAATTTATAGACTATCATCATCCAACATCTCTCGGTCTCCCTCTTCTGTCCCCTATTCCTATTACGCTATGAAATACCCGGGCGATACAAGATTCAGCACGTTTTAAGCGGCTCATCCTTAATAAAATAGCAAAAACTTCTCAATAGAGCTGCATTTTTTTGCAAGAATGGAGAAAATGGCTATGGCATGCCCCGCTCCAGGCAAGTTGCACAGAAAGAATGAAACCAAAATCACCCGTTGGTGTGATGCATTAGCACTGGTCACCATTTATACTAGCCTATGAGTACTGCTAAACAGGCAATAGTATTTTTCTTCACTTATGGAGCATACCATGCAAAACACATCAATAGAATCACCACGCAAACGTCCAACAGGAGTAACTATTATCGCAGTCTTGCTTGGGATCGAGGGAATACTGGAGATTATCTTTGGCATACTAATTCTGACAACCTCTTTTCTGATTAGCCATCGCGTGACCGTCAATGGGCATACAGTCGTAGCTACTGCCGTCAACGTTGTAGGTGGCTTGCTCGGAGGCATTCCCCTGATCATAGGCATTATTACGCTCATTTTCACATGGGGGCTGTGGATGTTGAAGCGCTGGGCATTCTGGGCAACAATCGTCATTGCAGCACTTAATATTGTTATCGTGCTTCCAGAACTTTTTCAGGCACACCCCAATATCTTTTCGTTCATTATCAGGATCATCGTTCCCATCATTATCCTCCTCTACTTTCTCCTCTATCCGCAGGTACGCCACGCCTTTCGTATGTAATGAGCAATTCAGAACGCATCGCCCATTCTTTGCTGCTACCACTTACACTGGATAGCAGCATTTTTTGCCCTCCCTGCCAAGAAAAAGTGTCTTTCCGCCTCCCGTCATGGCCTGACACAAATATCTTCTGGCTAACGTGCTAGAGATTAGATCTTATAAAAACAGGCATAATCATTGCAGAAAGGGGTCATATAATGCCCGGTTCATTTCGCATTGGCAGCATCGCTGGTATTGATATCTATGTACATATTAGCTGGATAATTATCCTGGTGTTTCTGACCGTCACGCTCTCCACTGGCTGGTTCCCAGCGCTCTCACCCGGCTTTCCAGCCTCAACCTATCTCTTGCTCGGCTTCGTCGCTGCCATCCTTTTATTTGTCTCCGTCCTGTTGCACGAGCTGGCGCACTCGCTTGTAGCTCGTAGACAGGGCTTGCCGGTCAAAAATATCGTCCTCTTCATTTTTGGTGGCGTCAGCAATATCGAGCAGGAACCGCACTCGCCCGGCACAGAATTTTTCATGGCCTTTGTTGGTCCCCTCGTCAGCCTGATCATTGGAGCGATCTGCTTTGGCCTGTTAACGCTCGTGCGCGGCACTCATTCGCCAACCGAAGATCTCCTCACGTATCTGGCCTCGGCCAATATTCTGCTCGGCATCTTCAATTTGCTGCCCGGCTTCCCACTAGATGGAGGGCGTGTTTTACGTTCTATCATCTGGAAAGTCACGGGAAATGCCTATCGCGCCACTCAGGTCGCAACGGTTGTTGGGCAAATTATTGCGTATCTCTTTATCTTTGCTGGCATCTGGCTCTTTTTCTTCTCGCGCAATGCTCTTGACGGCATCTGGCTTGGCTTTATCGGCTGGTTTCTGCTCAGCTCAGCACAATCTGCTCGTACGCAGGCCACGCTGGAAACAACCTTTCGAGGCGTTACGGTTGAGCAAGTTATGAATGCTCAACCGATGACGGTGCCAGCAAACATCTCGCTCCAAAAGCTGGTTGATGAATACTTCCTGCCACAAGGATTACGTTCGGCGCTGGTGCTCCAGGGCGATCAACTGGCCGGACTCATCACCCTGGGCGATATCCGCCATGTGGCGCGTGAAGAATGGCCCCAGACGCCGGTGGGCTTCGCGATGATTCCAGTCGATCGCCTGCATACGGTCCTCCCACAACAAAAGCTGACCGATATCTTACCATTAATGACCGGCAAAGATGTCAATCAACTACCGGTTGTACAGGCTGGCAAGCTGATTGGCGTTGTGACACGTGATGCTGTGATTCGATCATTACAAGTGCGGCAAGGTCTGGGATTAGGAGAACAGAAATAGCGTTTGAGCTTTCACGCTGCTTATGTTATGCTTATCTTGATGGTAAGCTGTGCTTATACAGCTTACCGCCCTGATCATTTCAGCCATAACGGAGAACAGCGATTGCAAGAACCAGCCCTCCCTCTATCCTACCAGCCAAAGGCCGTCCTTTTTGATCTCGATGATACGTTGTTTGATAGAAGTAAGGTTTTTCATGCCTGGGCCACCTCATTCGTCCAGCGACACCTTCTTCTTAAAGAGGGTACTCCACTTCAGGAGCTACTCAACGTTTTTATTACCCTCGATGCGTATGGGTATACTTCAAGAGCAAGCTTCTTTGCGCAACTCCAGCAACTGTATCCATCGCTACCGGCATCGGTCGAAGCGCTGATCGAGCAGTATTATCAACAACAACTCACTCTGCTGAAGCTGACAGAGGGAGCTGGTACGCTACTGCAAACGCTACAGTCTGCCCACATCCCCATTGGTATTGTGACCAATGGCCGGGCCAGGCAGATGCAGAAAGTGTGTGGACTTGGTCTGGATCAGTACACCTCATGCGTTTTCGTCTCCGAAGCTTTTGGCGTCAAAAAACCAGATTCCACGATCTTCCTGGCCGCCGCTGCCCATTTGCAAATTCCCGCAGCAGAGATTCTCTTCGTCGGCGACCATCCCTACAACGATATCTGGGGCGCACATAGCGTTGGTATGCGCACAGCGTGGCTCAAACGCACGCAGGATTGGCCCGATACCCTTTCCAGCACCATCGCCGATCTAACGATTACCTCGCTGGCCGAACTGCATATACTGTTTAGCACGCAAGCATAATGCACGGTTAACTGGCTCCAAATTGTTGTGCAACTATCGGTGCCAGTTCCTCCCATTCGACGCTCGTTTGTCGCCCATTATCGAATTCTGCCATTAACCAGTTGTAGATTTTGAGCAGGCGTGGATCATCTTTGGCAAGATCTACGCCCATACGCTGCCGGATCAAAAACACCAGCCCGGCAATGCCACTCTCTTTTGTAAGAGAAACCTCCAGCGGCCTGTTGAGCAACTGCGGCACATTGAACGGCGCATACATCCACCAGTTGATTGTACTGTTTGTCCGTTGGGTGGTCTGCTTACCTTCCTCGTTTCCGAGTACTTCTCCGCTGCCATTTTTGCCTTCGGTTTCTTTTTTTAATTGTGTCAGGGGCGTAATTTGCTCAATGAAAAACAAGTGACACTCATCAATATTGATTGAGCGTAAATCTATGTTGTACTGCTCTGCCACTTTTCGATCATTGATACTTAAATTGTTCACCTTGTCTCGTCGATATCGCTTAGATCGGAACAGTTCCGCACCATATCGCTGGCGGTACTCAGGATTGGCACTCAAATGTTTAAGATAAGCCGCATTTATCCCCCATCGCGGTTGATCTGGTAGCAATTCCATCCATTGATCTTGAGGTATACCTTGTTCAGCAAGCTGTCTCAGCTCTTCTATTTCCTCTGGCTCCCATATATGCCGGGCTTGATCTGTCCAGATCAACCAGGTTTCTTTTCCCCATAATTCCCATTCAACTTCAATCTTCCAGAAACGCGAGGATAGCGGGGTAGGAGTGATTCCATTGCAGAATAAGCGTGCTAACCCATTCAGCGTGCTTACATTCAATTTATCCCAGTGGGTTCTAATTGCTACTAGCAACTCTTCTAGTTCTTTAAGAGGGTAGATAGGCCGTTCTTTGCTCTCTAACACGTTCTCAAGTCTCTTGATCTCTGGTTCAATGTCTAGCATTTCGACGCGGGCTAACATTTTTGCCCGTTCTGGCTCTGGCCCGTCCTTTTCAGTGTAAGTGTTATAGAGCCTCTGGTATCTGGCGACAAGGTTGTTGTAGGTTTCCTGGATATGCTCTCTATTGTTGTACTCTCTTTGGTGAACCAGGGTAATAGCTTTTGCATACTCTCTACATTGTTCTTCATCCTTCAGCTTATCTAGAAATGTCTCTCTGAAGAGACATATAAGGACATCAAGAGGGATTGTTTTAACCTTACTATGTCTCATCGCGTTCTTATGTTTTCTACTTCGTAACCGTATCACATTGGCTGTTGTATCAATCATTATCATTTGTTCTTGCAATGGCCTAATCAATAAGCCACGCAGTACGCAATCTTCACTTTGTTTGTGTGGAGTAGACCGATTCTCCTCTTCGTATTTGTCAAGCAAGGTCTGTACTAACTCCCAAACATCTTTATCGATGATAGCCATATGATTGTTCGAGTACTCCTTACCACCTGTTTTCCATGTTCCAATATACACAGGATTGCGTAAAATGCGCTTTAAGCCGAGAACGGAACGAATACGGTATCCTCTTGAAACAGAAAACATATTACACTTAGAGTGAGAGAGAGGGTCTTTATATTTGGGGAAATGGTAGCCTGGGGTATCCTCTAACTCATGGGCAAGTGCAACTAGATCGCCTCCATGAGCAATCAACCTATTGAACAGGTTCTTTACACTCTCGATCTGGCCTTCTTCTGGAATGTATTTCTTGTAGGTCTTGCTGTGCTTATCCCTATCAACTGTATAGCCGATGTTGATAGCGCGAGCGTCATACATCCCTTGATGGGATTTATAAACCCGCATAGGGAGCATTCGCTTGTTAATCTGCATATCAAGTGCTTTCCAGGCTTGCTTACAGGCTTCGATAAACGCTTCTCTATCATATTCAATCCACATGTAATAGCGTCTGTAGATGGTAATAATGACGATATGGTGTTCATCACAGATACGAGCGAATTTCACAACATTCTCCAGGTATCTGTCTCTGAACAATCGGTCTTCTAAGAAGACATACACGACCTTAACCAATCCGGCGATAATGTCTTCGGTCAATTGGGTAATGCCTATTCGTTCTCCTATTCCTAACGTTCCAGATACCTCAAAATCTTGAAAGTATTCAATGATCTGGTGTTCCTTCCAACCATAAGCCAGAATTTGTTTTTTCTGTTCCTCAATCTGGTAATCATTTGATGCGGTACGGTTTTCAACCTGGAAAAGCGATGATTGACGCCCATAAAGCGCGATATTTTCATCTAGTGGTAAATCTGGAAGCGATTGCATCGATTGCGGTTTGTGCATTGATACCATGATATTTTCTTTATTCAGGCGTTTTCTCTTCGGCTTGTCCTGTTTGCTTCGGTTGTATCGGGAGTTTTGATTGCTCTGGTTGCCCTGGTTGTCGTTCATTGCCACCATTGTCGTATGTCCTTTCTAACTCTTCTATTTGTAGGGCTAGCTGGCAGAGTAGATAGTTAGCAGCTTCAAACAAATGCTTTCTACTAGCCGGTGCTAACGAACGTTTGTAAGTTGCGGTATGCTGATGTAAAGATTTGCTCTCTTGTCTCTCTGGATCGTTCATTCTGCACTCCTTGCTATAGTGAAGCTGGTCAATCTCATTGTTTCAATTATAGCATTAGTGCATTTTAAACTCTGATCAGGTATTCTAATTCTATACATAATCGGCATGTATAACAGGTACGCTTCTGAGATGGTTTGGTATATACGGATACATACCGATTATGTATAGCTTGTCTCTCCTTTCCTGCTCACTTTCTCCTGCCAAAATTCATCTATATGATAAAGATGTTCCGGTTAAGTGTCCTCGCTACTCGTTATTGTTCCGGTGCGCCGTCTGCTGTTTGAGACTTGCCCACAAGGGTTTGAAGTTGGGTCGTATCCAGGTCTAAAACGGCGTAGACTTCGGTGTAGCGGTCATGCTGGCTCATATTGGTACTGACATACTCCCGTAGGGCTTGCAGGGTGTTTTCTTCCAGGGTGAGAGGCAAGCCATCGAGAAAGAGGGTTGGCTCTCCTCTCTGGTTGGTGCAAACCATCCAGACTCGTGTGCTTGGCTCCTGGCCCTCACGTGTGGGATAGGGAATAATGCGCGTGGCCTGCGGATCTGCTGCCTGGGGCTGTGCCTGGGCGACGATCTGCTTGAATTTCAAGCGATGCCCGTTCAACAATCGCTTTCCCCATTCGTGATGGATCGCTTCTCTCACCGCGCGGATCTGGGCGAATAGGGCGGTACGCTCCCGTCGCTGCTCCTCTGTGAGCAACAGGGAA
>JAICIM010000015.1 GCA_025928885.1 Ktedonobacteraceae bacterium
CAATCTGATCGACGCCTTTTCTGGTGTCTGTTACAATCATCAGTCTCTTAATCATGGCAACTGAGGAGGCAACAAAGTGCCAAGACGAAAACGAGTAGTGCGACGGCCAGATGTGCCGGATGCAAAATACAAGAGCCGCAACGCGGCCCGCTTCATCAACAAACTAATGCTAGATGGGAAGCGTAGCCTGGCCGAGCGCATTCTTTACGATGCGCTGGATGCCATTGAAGCAAAGCAGAAGCGTACTCCCATCGATGTGTTTGAGCAGGCTGTCAAAAATGCAACACCAAGTATCGAAGTAAAACCCCGCCGTGTCGGTGGTTCAACGTACCAGGTTCCGGTCGATGTTCGCCGTGACCGGGGAAATGCGTTAGCCATGCGTTGGCTGATTAAAGCAGCCCGTTCCCGTAACGGTCGCACGATGTCTGACAAATTGGCAAATGAGCTAATGGACGCAGCGGCGGGTCAAGGCGCAACCATTAAAAAACGTGAGGAGACCCACAAAATGGCGGAGTCCAACAGAGCCTTCGCCCATTATCGCTGGTAAAAATACATCATGCCTAGAGAATATCCACTCGAAAAAACTCGCAATATTGGTATCATTGCTCATATTGACGCTGGTAAAACCACAACTACTGAGCGTATCCTCTTCTATACCAAGAAGATCCACCGCATTGGTGAGGTGCATGAAGGGGCCGCTACGATGGACTGGATGCCACAGGAGCAGGAGCGCGGCATTACCATTACGTCCGCTGCTACCACCTGTTTCTGGCAGGACCACCACATCAATATCATCGACACCCCCGGCCACGTGGACTTTACCGCCGAGGTCGAGCGCAACCTGCGCGTCCTCGATGGTGGCGTGGTCGTCTTCGATGCTGTTGCCGGTGTAGAGCCACAGTCCGAAACCGTCTGGCGTCAGGCCAACAAGTATGACGTTCCCCGTATCTGTTTTGTGAACAAAATGGATCGTACTGGTGCTGACTTCTGGCGCACGGTCGATATGATTCGTGAACGCCTGGGCGCTGTTCCCGTGCCGATCCAGGTCCCGCTGGGCCGCGAAAACAATTTTAAAGGCTTCGTTGACCTAATGACCATGAAGGCCATCGTCTTCACCGACGATCTGGGTACCAAGTCGGAAAACACCGACATCCCGACCAGCCTGGAGGCCGAGGTTCAGCAACACCGCGAGGCTCTTATTGAGCGCATCGCCGAAACCGACGAAGAGCTAACCCTCAAGTATCTCGAAGGTGAAGAGATCACCAGAGAAGAGCTTGTGACTGCACTTCGCAAGGCAACGGTTACAAGCAAGCTTGTACCCGTCCTGTGTGGTAGCTCCCTGAAAAATAAGGGTGTGCAGGCCATGCTGGATGCCGTCATTGATTACCTGCCATCGCCACTGGAAATCCCGGCTCCAACCGGCATCAATCCTGATACCGAGCAGGAGGAGACACGCGAAGTTCGCGACGATGCTCCTTTCAGCGCCCTGGTCTTCAAGATTGTTTCTGATCCCTTCGTCGGTCGCCTTTCGTACCTGCGTGTCTATTCCGGCACAATTACAAAAGGTGCCTCAGTTGAGAACAGCACCAAAGATAAGACGGAGCGCATCGGTCGTCTTCTGCGTATGCATGCCAATCACCGCGAAGATATTGATGAGATTCGAGCGGGTGATATCTGTGCCGCTGTAGGATTGCGTAATACCTTCACTGGTGATACACTCTGTACGGCACAGCATCCTATCGTACTGGAGTCAATCTCCTTCCCCGAACCGGTGATCGAGATTGCCGTTGAGCCGAAGACACGTGCTGACCAGGATAAAATGGGTATTGCGCTGAACAAACTGGCGGAAGAAGATCCAACGTTCCGCGTCAACACCGATCCTGAAAGCGGCCAGACCATTATCAAAGGCATGGGTGAGCTGCACCTGGAAGTACTCGTGGATCGCATGTACCGCGAGTTTAAGGTCGAAGCGAATATCGGACGACCCCAGGTTGCGTATCGCGAAAGCATCACTCGTCAGGCACAGGCACAGGGTAAACACGTCCGTCAGACTGGTGGTCACGGTCAGTATGGTGATGTCTGGGTGCGTGTCGAGCCAAATGAGCGCGGCAAAGGCTTCGAGTTCGTCAACGCCATTGTCGGCGGCGTCGTGCCAAAAGAATATATCAGACCAGCCGAAAATGGTATCCGTGAAACATTGGAGAATGGCATTATTGCTGGCTATCCAATGATCGACGTAAAAGCAACACTTTATGATGGTTCATATCACGATGTAGACTCCAGTGAGGCTGCCTTCAAAATGGCCGGTTCGCTGGCGATCAAAGAAGCGGTGCGTAAAGCCGCCCCAATTCTCCTTGAACCTATCATGCTGGTGGAAGTGACCACTTCAGAAGAATTCTACGGTGACGTGATCGGCGACCTCAATCGCCGTCGTGGGACTATCCTGGGCATGGATAACCGTGGAACGATGTATGTGGTGCGGGGCCATGTTCCCCTTGCCGAAATGTTCGGCTATGTGAACGACCTCCGTTCAATGACCAGTGGGCGTGCAAGCTACACAATGGAATTTGCACACTACGATCCTGTGCCGAAAAATGTTGCTGACGAGATTATCACGAAAGCAAACCGCTAGTGCGTTATAGTTCGTGTCTGGTGACAATCCCACATGGTTGTCGCCAGCCGAATCGGGGCGCGTTACGTTGGGTGGGAAAACTGGACACGAAGTATCGCGTCCTTGCAATCCTCCTTTTTTCTTGAGAGTTATCGCGTAAACAGGCAGTACAATTTTTTTGCGCTCACTGTTTAGCATAAAAAGGCTCGGTGCCGAACTCAGGGACAGGCCGACCGAGTAACGTATCTTTTCTTGTCCATTCTGCTGCCATGCAGAATGAGGTTGAAAGCGAAGAGGAATTGAAATGGCTAAGAAAAAGTTCGAGCGAACAAAGCCACACGTAAACGTGGGAACCATTGGACACATTGACCACGGCAAGACGACCCTGACAGCTGCTATCACCAAAGTACTCGCGGCTGCTCAGCTTGCCAAATACACAGCCTTTGACCAGATCGACAAAGCTCCCGAAGAGCGTGAGCGCGGTATCACCATCGCGATTGCCCACCTGGAGTATGAGACCGAGAAACGCCACTACGCCCACGTGGACTGCCCCGGTCACGCCGACTACATCAAAAACATGATCACCGGTGCCGCCCAGATGGATGGCGCGATCCTGGTGGTCAGTGCTCCTGACGGCCCGATGCCTCAGACCCGCGAACACGTGCTGCTGGCCCACCAGGTCAACGTGCCAGCCATCGTGGTCTTCCTCAACAAAGCCGACATGATGGACGACGAAGAGTTGCTGGAACTGGTCGAACTGGAAGTGCGCGAACTGCTCTCCAAGAACGACTTCCCCGGCGATGATGTCCCCGTCATTCGCGGTTCGGCCCTCAAAGCGCTGGAAAGCAAAGGCGACCTCTCACGCAACGATCCCGACGCCAAGTGCATCTGGGACCTGATGGATCAGGTGGACGCCTACATCCCGACCCCCGAGCGTGCGGTCGATCTGCCCTTCCTGATGCCGGTGGAAGATGTCTTCGGCATTAAAGGACGCGGCACCGTGGCGACCGGGCGTATCGAGCGCGGCCAGGTCAAAGTGGGGGAGAACATCGAAATCGTGGGCATGCAAGAAGTGACCCGCACCGTGGTCGTCACCGGCGTTGAGATGTTCCAGAAGACGCTGGACTCCGGCATCGCTGGCGATAACGTGGGCTGCCTGCTCCGAGGCGTGGAGCGTGCCGACATCGAGCGCGGACAGGTGCTGGCCAAACCCGGCTCCATCAAGCCGCACAAGAAGTTTAAGGCCCAGGTCTATGTCCTCTCCAAAGAGGAGGGAGGCCGCCATACCCCCTTCTTCAACGGCTATCGTCCTCAGTTCTACGTGCGCACGACGGACGTGACTGGCGCGATCAAGCTGCCAGAGGGCGTGGAGATGGTGATGCCGGGCGACAACATCGAGATGACGGTCGAACTGATCCAGCCGGTGGCAATGGAGATGGGCGTTCGCTTCGCCATCCGTGAAGGCGGTCGTACCGTCGGCGCTGGCAACTGCACCGGTATCATTGAATAACCAGGTGCCATAAGATCGGTGGGAAACATCAGACACCCACCGATCTCTGTTGACACCGCATCAGGAGACAAATAATGGCTACGGGAACGAAACAGCGCATCCGCATTCGCCTCAAGGCATATGATCATCGGATTCTCGACCAGTCGGCGCAACAGATCGTAGACACCGCGCAGCAGACAGGTGCTCGCGTCTCAGGACCAGTACCCCTGCCAACCGAGATTGATAAATACACTGTGATGCGATCTCCTTTCATCGACAAAGATGCTCGCGAACAGTTTGAGATTCGGACGCACAAACGCCTGATTGACATCATTGATCCGACAAACAAAACAGTAGAAGCACTGACACGTTTGAATCTGCCCGCAGGCGTAGATATCGAGATCAAGCTATAACAACCGACAACCGCAAGGGATTGTCGCTACGATAGCGAGAAAGAGACTACGTTCCATTCGGAGGAGCGAGCGGAAGCTGGCGGCCTTTTGAATGAGTAGAGAGGTAAAAAATCATGCTAAATGCATTATTGGGCAGAAAGATCGGCATGACTCAGGTGTTCGGGGCAAACGGAACCGTTATCCCGGTTACCGTGATTGAAGTTGGCCCCTGCGTCGTGACCCAGGTCAAAACGGTTGCCCGTGATGGTTATGAAGCAGTCCAGATTGGTTTTGAACAGCAAGCAACCAATAAGCATTCAACGCGAGCCGAGTTGGGACACCTCGGCCATAGTTTGCCTTTGTTGAAGGCGCAGCGCAAACGCTTACAGACACATCAACAGCAGACAAAGGCGCAGGAAGGCGCGGCAGAAGAAGGCACCGAGGCAACAAAGCCCGATAAACAAGTGCGGAAATTGCTCAAGGTCCAACAGAATCGTCAGCGTCGCCCAGGGCCAGAATTGGGACCATTCAAGGTATTGCGCGAAGTTGGCCTACAGGATGGAACCACCAGTGACAAGATCCAGCTCGGCACACAATTTGATACCAGCCTCTTCAGCAATGGAGAGTCGGTTGATATCGTAGGGACCTCCAAAGGTAAAGGGTTCCAGGGTGGTGTCAAGCGTCACGGCTTCAGTGGTGGTCCCAAGACACACGGCCAATCAGACCGTCAGCGTGCGCCCGGCTCCATCGGCTCCGGCACAACTCCCGGTCGCGTCCTCAAAGGAACGCGTATGGCCGGTCGCATGGGCAATGCCCGCGTAACAGCGAAGAAACTAGAAGTGATTCAATCTGATCCTGAGCGCAATCTGCTGCTGGTCAAGGGTTCGGTACCTGGTGCCAATGGCGGCCTGCTCACGATTAAGAAGCATGTGATGAGGTAACCGAAATGCCCTCGACTACAGTATATAATCAGGCCGGAGAGGTCGTAGAACAGCTCGAACTGAGCGAGCGGGTGTTTGGAGTTACTCCCAACATTGCGGTCCTGCATCAGGTGGTCACTGCCCAACTGGTCAACCGCCGTCAGGGTAATGCTTCAACCAAGACTCGTGCTGAGGTATCGGGCGGTAACAAGAAACCATATCGGCAGAAAGGGACTGGCCACGCGCGTCAGGGTAGCACCAGATCGCCTCAGTTCCGCCACGGTGGTATTGCACATGGTCCCCGGCCACATGCCTATCATCACGACGTGCCGAAGAAAATGCGCCGTCTGGCGATCCGCTCGGTACTCTCTGATAAAGTCGCCAGCGAGAGCCTGATCGTCCTCAATGAATTGTTATTGGAGACTCCGCGCACAAAGGATATGCTCACCATTCTGGACAAATTGCCAGCCACAAACGGCAAAAAAGTCTTGATGATGTTGCCGCAGCGCGATGAGAACGTTGTATTATCAGCGCGTAACATTGCAACGGCAAAGGTGCAGCATGTCTCCTCGATCAACGTAGTAGAACTGCTGAAGCACGATTACGTTGTGATGCCGGTCCAAACCGTGCGTTGGATCGAGCTGGTCTTTGGCGAAGGCTTGAGCGCAGAAGAGGCGAGTCGCCAGATCGCAGAAGGAACTCCTGCTGCCGAGACAGCGGCTGAGTCCAGTAGCGAAGAGTAGGCAGGAGGAGAAGCTGTGGAAATCACAGAGATACTGCGCCAGGGTATCATCACCGAGAAAACGGTGAAGCTGCAAGAGCAAAGCAAGTATACCTTTAAAGTGGCGTTGCGTGCCAATAAAATTGAAGTACGCCGAGCCGTCGAGACGCTTTTCGATGTGCAGGTCGTCAAGGTCAATATTATGCGCATGCCAGGCAAGCCCAAGATGATTCGGCGGCGCGGGTCTGCACCTCGCCCAGTTACACCTCGTGAGTGGAAAAAAGCGATTGTCACCTTGAAAGAGGGGCAGACAATCGACGCATTGAAGGCGTAAACTCCTTATGCAGTGGCAAACGATCCTACGGATCTACGCTTCGCGTCATGCCACTGAGAGGAAGTAAGAGGAGACTGAAAGATGCCAATTAGACAGTATCGACCAACGTCTCCTGGGCGTCGTGGCATGTCTGTCTCGACATTCGAGGAGATCACTAAAACAAAGCCAGAGAAATCTCTGACCGTTCGCTTAAAGAAGCACGCAGGGCGCAATAACCAGGGTAAGATCACCACCCGCCATCGTGGCGGCGGTGCCAAGCGTGCCTATCGCATTATCGATTTCAAGCGCAACAAGCTCGGCGTGCCAGCGAAAGTGGCCGCGATTGAGTATGATCCCAATCGCTCTGCCCGCATCGCCTTGCTGCACTATGTGGACGGCGAGAAGCGCTATATTCTTGCTCCGGTGGGACTCAAGGTTGGCGATCGCGTGCAGGCAGGCCCAGAGGCCGATATCCGCGTTGGTAACGCGCTGCCATTGAAGAACATCCCGACCGGCACCACTATCCACAATATTGAGTTGGAGCGTGGTCGCGGCGGTCAGATGGTTCGTGGCGCTGGCGTTGGCGCACAGTTGATGGCGAAAGAGGGCGATTATGCTCAGGTCCGTCTGCCATCAGGCGAGCAGCGGCGCGTTCACATTCTCTGCATGGCAACCATCGGCCAGGTCGGCAACACCGATCATGAGAACCGGAAGCTGGGTAAAGCGGGACGTTCCCGTCACCTGGGCCGCCGTCCAACGGTGCGTGGATCTGTGATGAACCCCCGTGATCATCCTCATGGTGGTGGTGAGGGTCGCGCCCCGATTGGTGGCAAGCCGCAGACCCCCTGGGGCAAGCCGGCACTGGGCTTCAGGACTCGCAGGAACAAGCGAACAGATCAATTCATCGTCCGACGACGCAACGCTGGCAGGAGGAGGAAGTAGTCCATGTCGCGCTCAAGGAAAAAAGGGCCATATATCCATGAATCGCTCAGGAAGAAAGTTCTGGGCATGCGACGCAGCGGCGACCGTCGGTTGATCAAAACCTGGTCGCGTGCATCCATGATCTTCCCCGAAATGGTGGGAATGACCATCGGCGTCCATAATGGCAAGACCCACATCCCGGTCTATATCACGGAGAATATGGTAGGCCATAAGCTAGGTGAGTTCGCCCCCACACGACATTTTCGTGGTCATGCGGGCGGCAAGAATGAAAAGACCACATCGGTTCGATAGTGGCGCAAGAGGTGTGAAATGCAAGTCAGGGCAGTTGCAAAAGATATTGGCATTCCGCCACGCAAAATGCGCCTGGTCACAAATGCGGTGAAGGGGCTTCGTGTCAATGAAGCCCTGGCGGTTCTTCAGTTCTTGCCAAATGGCGGGGCGCAGCCGGTCAGCAAGGTTGTTGCTTCGGCAGCGGCGAACGCGGAGAACAACTATAATCTCGATCCTGATAACCTCTACATCCTCAATATTACTGCGGATGACGGCTTCAGGATTAAGCGCGTAAAACCCCGGTCGCACGGTCGAGCGGCACGTATTTTGCGTCGCTACTGTCACGTTACAGTCGTCGTCTCGGATGATCCGGCTGATAGGCGGTAATTCGCAACGTAAAGAGGAGGAACACTCTTGGGACATAAAGTACATCCCACAGGGTTCAGGCTCGGTGTGGTGAAAGGCTGGCAGTCTCGCTGGTATGCCGAGCGTGATTACAAAGATATCCTGGCCGAGGATTACCGCATCCGTCAGGCCATTCAGAAAGAACTCGTCAACGCGGCTGTTTCGGCAATTGAGATCGAGCGTGCCGCCGCCAACCAGGTCGCGATTCGTATCCGCACCGCCAAGCCTGGCATCGTTATTGGCAAGAGCGGTGAAAAAGTTGAGCGACTCAAAGCCAAGCTAGAGGTACTGACGCACAAACGCGTGAAGGTTGAGATCCACGAGATCCGCCAGCCCGAGCTGGACGCCTATCTGGTGGGACGTGGCATCGCCGAGCAGTTGGAGAAGCGCGTCTCTTTCCGTCGTGCCATGAAGCAGGCGGTGCAGAAGGCGATGCGTGCCAACGCCAAAGGCATCAAAATCATTGTTGGTGGCCGTCTGGGAGGAGCAGAAATTGCTCGCTCCGAGAAAGAGGTCGAGGGCAAGGTGCCGTTGCACACGCTGCGTGCCGATATCGACTACGGCCTGGCTGAGGCGCACACGACCTTTGGCGTCATCGGCATCAAAGTATGGATCTACAAAGGCGATATTCTGCCAACCAAACGTCGCGAGCCGGGCGAGGCACCAGAAGCATTGTCACAACCAATTGCCCAGCCTCGCGAAGATCGTCGTGACCGCCGCCGTGAAGGTGGCCCTCGTGGTGGAGAGCGTGGTCCGCGTCCGCAAGGAGACCGATCACGAGGTGGAGAGCGCCGGGAAGGTGATCGTCGGGAAAGTGGCCCGCGCGGTCCTCGTCCACAGGGCGAGCGTCCGCCGCGTCCACAGGGTGAGCGTAGCCCACGTCCTCCTCGTCCACAGGGTGAGCAGGGTGAGCGTCCGCCGCGTCCACAGGGCGAGCGTCCGCCTCGCGCTCCTCGTCCACAGGGTGAGCAGGGTGAACGCCCACAGCGTCCACCACGTGAGCCACGTGCTGAGCAGCAGACGCCTCCTGTCAACCAGGCACCAGAGGCACCAGCTACGCAGCAGCAGACGCCGCCACCTGATAATACCGGAGCTACTCAGAGCGAGTAAACATACAGGGCGGGGCTGTTGTCCCGCCCGAGGAGAGCTAAGGTCGTGTTATTAGCACCGTCAAGAACAAAATATCGCCGCCAGCACCGTGGCCGCATGAAGGGTGAGGCCCATCGTGGCAACACCATCGCATTCGGCCAGTTCGCGCTTCAATCACTGGAAGCATGCTGGATGGAGGCCCGCCAGATAGAATCGGCCCGTATCGCGATGACCCGCTACATGAAGCGCGGTGGCAAAGTATGGATTCGCGTCTTCCCTGACAAGCCAATCACCGCCAAGCCTGCCGAGACCCGCATGGGTAGTGGTAAAGGCGCGGTTGACCACTGGGTTGCAGTGATTAAGCCGGGCCGCATCCTTTTTGAGATCGGCGGCGTCAGCGAAGAGATTGCGAAGGAAGCAGTACGTCTCGCCAGCCACAAATTGCCGGTCAAGACCCGCTTTATTACACGAGGGGAGGCGGAGAGTGTCGAAGCTTAGTGATCGCCGCAAAGAGGTCCAGGAAATGACTGCGGGCGAGGCCCAGAAGGAAATCAAGGATCTGCGGCTCAAACTGTTCAACCTCCGCTTGCAGCAGCAGCGTGGTGAAGTGAAAAACAGTCGGGTGTTTGCACAGGCTCGCAAAGATATTGCACGTCTGTTACAGCATCTCACTGAGTTGGAGAGTGCAGAATGACAGAGCAGAACATCGCCACCACGCCAGAGACGGCTCCCGTGAAGAGCCGCCGCATTCAAAAAGTCGGGCGTGTGGTGAGCAATAAAACGGATAAGACGATTGTTGTAGTCGTTGAATCTCTGAAGAAACATCGCATTTACAAGCGTACGTTTAAACAAACGAAGCGCTTCCATGCTCATGATGAGAACAATATCTGTCAGATTGGCGATACTGTCCGCATTGAGGAGAGCCGCCCGATCAGCAAGACCAAGCGCTGGCGTCTGGTCGAGATTGTAAAACATGGCAGTGGCATCGTTCCGGTTGAAGAAGTCCTGGCCGAAGCTGATCCCGACCTGGACTCGCGCGAAGAGTCGGCAGAATAAGGAAGGGATAATCCATGATCCAGCCCCAGACACGCTTAAAGGTCGCCGACAACACTGGCGCGAAAGAAATCATGTGTATTCGTGTAATGAGCGGCGGCTCGAACAAGCGCTATGCGCAGGTAGGCGATATTATTAAAGCCTCCGTCAAGCAGGCCGCCCCCAATGGACAGGTGAAGAAGGGTGAGGTCGTGAACGCGGTGGTAGTTCGTGTATCCAAAGAGTATGTGCGTGCCGATGGCTCGCATATCCGCTTTGACGAAAACGCCGCCGTCATTCTTGCACCGGGCAACAACCCACGTGGCACGCGTATCTTTGGCCCGGTCGCCCGCGAGTTGCGCGAGAAAAACTTTATGCGACTCGTTTCGCTTGCGCCTGAAGTGCTTTAACGAGGGAAAAGATGGCAACTAAACAGAAAGAGAAAAGGCCTCTCCACCTCGCCAACAAGATGAATATCAAAAAGGGTGACACCGTTTTGATCATCTCAGGCAAGGATAAAGGCAAAGAAGGAACGGTTTCGCGGGCGCTCCCTCAAACCAGCAAGGTCATTGTTGAGGGCCGCAACGTTGTGAAAAAGCACGTCCGTCCCCAGGGACAGACGCGCCAGGGTGGCATCATTGAGAAAGCCATGCCCCTGCACGTCTCCAACGTTATGCTCAAATGCACCGAGTGTGGAGAGGCCACCCGCGTCGCCCATGATCGCCGCCCGATGGGAGCCGATCAGAAGGAGCGCCCGGTGCGCATCTGCAAGAAGTGCAACAAAGTTATTGAAGATCGGACGAGGAGTAGTTAATCATGGCGTCACGCTTGAAAGAGAAATATCGCCAGGAGGTTGCACCTGGTCTGCAAAAGGATTTTAACTACTCAAACCCGATGCAGGTTCCTGGCGTCAATAAAGTGGTCGTGAACATTGGTATGGGCGAGGTCATCCAGAACGCTAAAGCAATGGATGCTGCCATCGCGGACCTCTCCACGATTACCGGCCAGCGTCCCGTCATCACCCGCGCCAAGCGCTCGGTAGCAGCTTTCAAATTGCGTGAAGGCATGCCGATTGGCTGCATGGTCACGCTGCGGGGAGAGCGGATGTATCAGTTCCTCGACAAACTCATTAACGTGGCCCTGCCCCGTATTCGCGACTTCCAGGGCATCTCGCCCGAAGCGTTCGATGGGCGCGGCAACTACACACTGGGTCTGCGGGAACAACTGGTCTTCCCAGAAATTGATTATGATAAGGTCGATAAGGTTCGCGGCATGGAAGTAAGCATTGTTACGACCGCCCGCACCGACGAAGAGGGACGACGGCTGCTCGCATTGATGGGCATGCCCTTTAAGAAGTAGCGCTGGAGGGCGAATTGGCAAAAACTTCAATGATTGTGAAGTCGCAACGCAAACCCAAGTTCAAAGTGCAGCACCACAACCGCTGCCAGATCTGCGGGCGACCTCGCGCATACATACGTAAATTCGGCCTGTGCCGTATCTGCTTCCGCGAACGTGCGTTGCGCGGTGAGCTGCCAGGCGTCACGAAATCGAGCTGGTAGTCGCGAAGATGATTAACGCAAAGGACGAAGACGCACAAGAGAGAGCGTTTTCGCACCTGCGTATAGTGGAGGATATTCCATGAACATGACTGATCCCATTGCGGATATGCTAACGCGCATTCGCAATGCGGCCACAGCACGACATACTCGCGTACTGGTTCCAGCGTCGAAAATGAAGCTGGGCATCGCGCGTGTGCTGAAAGAAGAAGGCTATATTAAGGATATCGAGATCCTGAAAGATAATCCGCAGGGAACGCTGCGCCTGACTCTACGCTATGTAGAGAAGAAGCCCGTGGTAACACAGTTGAAGCGTGTCAGCAAACCGGGTCTGCGTGTCTATACAAAGAAGGTGGGTATTCCTCGCGTCCGTGGTGGCCTGGGAATCGCCATTCTCTCGACACCTCAAGGTCTGATGACTGGCACGAGCGCCTACAAACAGGGGCTGGGCGGCGAAGTCATCTGCTACGTTTGGTAGAGGGAGGTCTCACATGTCTCGTATTGGACGCGCTCCAATCACGGTTCCGTCAAAGGTGCAGGTGAGCTGGACTGAAGATAACTTCGTCACAGTCAAAGGACCCAAAGGCGAACTGTCCAGTCAGGTTGACCCTGATCTCACGCTCAAGCTTGAAGATGGGACGTTGACAGTTTCTCGTCCCTCTGACAGCAAAGAACACAGATCTAAACACGGCCTGTATCGTTCACTCGTGAACAACATGGTTGTTGGCGTAACCACAGGCTACACCAAACAACTTGAGATTCATGGCGTTGGATATCGCGCCACCAAAGTTGGCAATGACCTGATTATTCAGGTTGGTTACTCTCACCCCGTTCAGGTACAGCCGCCTGCCGGCATCACGCTTTCCGTCGATGGTGTTGATGCGGCAACAAAGGCGACCAAAGTGAGCGTCAGTGGCATCGATAAACAACTGGTGGGTGAGGTTGCAGCCAGCATCCGCCGCACGCGCAAACCGGAGCCATATAAAGGCAAAGGCATTCGCTACGCCGGTGAAAAGATCCGCCGCAAAGCTGGTAAAGCTGGTAAAGTTGGCGGTAAGAAGAAATAACCCGATACATAAACCAGATGTGCAAGAGAGGGGAACCAGGAGAACCGTAGTGCCGACCACGTTTCTCGGAAGTCCCTCTTTGTTGCATCTACGCGCAGAAAGGGGAGGGCAAAAGACATTGGCAGGCAGAGATGTAGCCAGATCTGTCTTTTGCGCTTAGAAAGATGATTAAGAAATTTCATGCAAACCAGGCGAGGCTGCGGCGGCACCAGCGCATTCGACGCCGTTTGGAAGGTTCCACGGAGCGTCCACGCTTGAACGTGTTTCGCAGTGGACATCATATCTATGCCCAGGTGATAGACGATACGACGGGCCGCACATTGGCCGCCGCCTCATCGCTCGACGAGAGCCTGCACGATTTTCAACCACCTGCCCCGGTCGCATCAACCAGCGAGACCCGGCAGGAAGAGGCCCCTGCTGTAGAGGCAGCTGAAACTGCTCCCGCCAAAGCTAAAGGCGCAAAGGCGGAGAAGGCCGCGAAGGGTGGACAGCCTCAGAAAGGCGGCAAGGGTGGGTCAGCAACGGCGACAAAGATCGTTCTCCCACAGGCCGAGAAGGGTAGCACCAAAACGCCGGTTGAGGCTCTGGCCGCAATCGCCAGCAACCGCAAAGTGGCGCTGGCCCGCGAGGTAGGCAAACTGGTTGCTCAGCGTGCGAAGGAACAAGGTGTCAGTCAGGTAGTCTTTGATCGTGGTGGTTATGCCTATCATGGGCGTGTTGCTTCTCTGGCAGAAGGCGCTCGCGAGGCAGGCTTGAAGTTCTAAGGCCACGAACGATGTGACCTGCCATGTGTGCTGCCCGTAGATATATCAATATCATAGTTCAGAGATCGTTCCCGGTCCTGGCGCGGCACGCGTGGGATAGAGGAGTTAAGACGGAAAGAAATGGCAAGAATAGATGCTTCAAAACTGAACCTGGAAGAGACGGTGGTTGAAGTCAGCCGCGTCTCGAAGGTGAGTAAAGGTGGCCGAAGCTTTAGCATCCGCGCTCTCGTAGTTGTTGGCGATCACAATGGCTATGTCGGCTTCGGCTTTGGCAAGGCGAGCGAATATACCGAGGCAATTCGTAAAGGCGTCGAGGAAGCCAAGAAGCGCCTGATCCAGGTTCCCCTCTCCGGGACTACGATCCCTTATCTGGTGAAGACCTCTTTCGGTGCTTCGGAGGTTCTCCTGAAGCCTGCGGCCCCCGGTACCGGCGTAATCGCGGGTGGCGCTGTGCGTGCCGTCATGGAAGCTGCGGGTATCCGCGACATCCTGACCAAGACGCTGGGCAGCACCAACAAAGCCAATACGGTCCAGGCATGTATAGAGGCGTTGCGCGAGTTACGCTCTCCCGATGATGAGGCAGCACGTCGCGGCAAGACCGTTGCAGAGTTGCTTGGGAAGAAGCGTGCCGAACAGATCGCCGTTGCTACGGCTGCCGCTGCCGAGCAAGCTGCCGCTGCACGTGCCGCACGCGAAGAGGAATCCCGCGAGAACCGGGGCTTCTCAGGTGACCGACGCGGCGGCCAACGTGGCGATCAGCGCGGTGGTCAACGTGGCGATCAGCGCGGTGGTCAACGTGGTGGACAACGCGGCGATCAGCGCGGTGGACAGCGTGGCGGCGGGTATCGCAGCCGTTAGGAGTTAAACAGTGGCAAAAATACGTATTAAATGGGTGAAGAGTTCCATCGGCTACCCACAGGATCAGAAAGATACAATTCGTGCGCTGGGCTTCCGCAAGCTTCAGCACACCGTAGAGCGTGAAGATGTGCCGACGATTCGCGGTATGATCCGTAAAGTCTCGCATCTCGTGAAGGTTGAGGAGGTCTCAGAGTGAGTCCGATAAAACTCTCCGATCTGCGCCCCACTCCCGGGTCGCACAAAACGGAAAGGCGCGTTGGTCGTGGGCATGGCTCAGGGCGTGGCAAAACCGCTGGTCGTGGTACCAAAGGTCAGAAGGCACGCACTGGCGGCCATATCAACCGTTCGTTTAACGGTGGTCAGACCCGCCTCTCCAAACGCTTACCTTTCCTGCGTGGTATGGGTGCCGCACGTAACACTTTCCCATATCGCGACGAATATACTATTGTCAATGTCGTGGATCTCACGGCCTTTGAGGCAGATGCGCAGGTCCAGCCAGAACTGTACGTAAAACAGGGTCTCATGACCCCTGCCGAAGGCAAGGGCTTGATCAAGATCCTGGGCGGCGGCGAAATTGATCGCCCCCTCACCGTCCATGCGCACAAGTTCTCGGCCAGCGCTCGTGCAAAGATCGAGGCAGCGGGTGGCAAGGTGGAGATCATTCCCGTGAAAGTCTACGAGCAAACCAAACGCCGTAAAGACGAGAAAGCCGGGACGCCAGCAGGAACAGATGCCGGGGATTAATTCCCCCGGCGTCTCCCTTTGTGCCGCACCTGGCTTTCTCTCTTCATTGCTTGTGTAGCGGTGAAGATTGAATTTGGAAGGAGACTTCTATGTGGGAACGGCTGCGTACTATCTGGACCGTACCTGATCTACGCAACAAGATTCTCTTTACGTTGGCAATCCTACTGGTTACCCGTGTGCTTGCCCACATTACCGTGCCATTAACGCACACCGAGCAAAAAGCTCTGGTCGATCTTTTTAATACGAACCAAAATCAAAATCTTGCTCAGTTACTCGGTCTATTAGATGTATTTTCTGGTGGATCTTTACAAACATTCTCAATTGTTGCGTTAAGTGTTTATCCATATATCACCGCAACCATCGTCATGCAGCTGTTGCAACCGATCATTCCGGCCTTGCAAAACCTGTCGATGCAGGGTGAGGCCGGTCGTCTGCGCTTCAGCCAGATTACCCGCATGATTACGGTTCCGCTGGCCTTCTTGCAGGCTTTAGGACAGTGTGCTATCTTCCAGAAGGCAGGCGTTCTCACTAACTTTAGTCTCATTGATCCTAACTACGCACTGGAAACTTATGCAATTTTGCTCACGCTGACCGCTGGAACAATGATCCTGGTCTGGTTGGGCGAACTCATCACCGAGAATGGCATCGGCAACGGCGTCTCGCTGGTCATCTTCGCCGGCATTATGAGCAAGCTCCCTCAGCTGGTCAATCAGGGCTATCTGAGCAGCACCTCTAATGGCGGCAGCGGCAGCGGCATCGTCAGCGTGGCGATCCTGGGAGTCATTGGTATTCTCACAATCGTCGGCATCGTCTATGTCTATCTGGGACAGCGCCGCGTTCCGGTGCAGTATCCCACGAAGCGTATGGTCGGTCGCGGCCTGCTGGTCGGCTCGGCGCAAACGACCTATATACCCATGCAGATCAACAGCGCCGGTATGATCCCGCTGATCTTCGCCCAATCGATGCTGCTCTTCCCAGCTGTCATCTCTCAGTACCTGGCAACCAGCCCGTCACCCTGGCTGCGCGATAGCGCTCAGTGGGTGGCGACCTACCTGGTCAATACGCAGTTGTGGTGGTACTGGGCCATCTACTTCTTACTGGTGGTGGCCTTTACGTACTTCTACGCCTACGTAGTTTGGCAGCAGCAGAACATCCCAGAAAACCTGCAAAAGCAGGGCGCGTTTATCCCGGGCTATCGTCCAGGAGAGCCAACCAGTCGCTATCTGGCAACCATCTTGAACCGGATAACGCTCGCGGGTGCGCTCTTCCTCGGTGTCGTCTCGGTGCTGCCCTACATCGCGCATACGCAATTGCTCAGTGCAGCCTCCCTGCTCATTGCAGTCGGTGTAGTATTAGATACGGTCAGACAGCTTGAATCGCAGATGGTGATGCGTAACTATTCTGGTTTCCTGTCTTAAATGCATTACGAATCCAAGCAAGATTGAAATTCCGCCGGAGGAGAAACGTGAACATTATCCTGGTCGGGGCGCAGGGGTCGGGGAAGGGTACGCAGGCAGCTCGGCTTGCGCAAGCTCTTGGCATTCGCCATGTTGCCAGTGGCGATCTGTTCCGCAAAGCGGTTGAAGAACAAACTGAGTTGGGATTACAGGCCAAAGCCTACCTGGACCGTGGGGATCTGGTCCCCGACGATATCACGATTGCAATGATCCTCAGTCGGATTCAACAGCCCGATTGCGCGGCAGGCGTTCTTTTAGATGGCTTTCCGCGCAATCTGATCCAGGCGGAAGCGCTGGATAAAGGGCTGGCAGAGATGGGGCGCGTTCTCGCTAGTACCGTGTACCTGAACGTACCCCGCGAGGTGTTGTTGCACCGGCTCTCAGGTCGCTATATCTGTCGCGCCCACCAGCACGTCTATAATATTGCGACCAAACCGCCGAAAGTCCCCGGCATCTGTGACCTGGACGGGAGCGAACTCTACCAGCGCCCGGACGACAAAGGCGAAGCGGTGCAGCGTCGGCTGGAAATCTTTTTCCGCGAGACCATTCTCCTGCTCGACTACTATAAGCAGCAGGAGAAACTGGTTGAAGTCAACGGCAACCAGAGCATCGAACAGGTGCATCACGATCTCGTCGAGGGCGTCCTGAGCCGTGCGCACGGAACAGGCCGGGACCAGAAAGAGTAGTCATGGCACCGATTATCAAGTCGCAACAAGAGCGAGAGAAGATCCGTCAAACCGGCCATATCGTGGCGACGGTCCTGGCAGAGCTGCGCAGCGCCGTCCGTCCCGGGATGACCACCGCCGATATCGACAGGTTGACAGAAGAGGCACTTAAGCGTCAAGGAGCAAAATCAAGCTCTTTGGGCTATCACGGTTACCCCGGCTGGCTCTGTACGTCTGTAAACGAAGAAGTTGTACACGGCATTCCCGGTCCGCGCATCCTGCAGGATGGCGATATCATTACGCTTGATCTCGCCGCCAACTATAACGGCTGGCACGCAGACTCGGCCATTACCGTTCCCGTCGGCACCATCTCGCCGGAGGCACAACGGCTGCTCAAGGTGACGGAGGATGCCCTCTATCGGGGGATCGCCGCCGCTCGTGCGGGCAATCGTTTACAGGATATTGGTCGGGCGGTACAGCAGTTTGTCGAAGCGGCAGGTTTCTCCGTCGTACGACAATATGGTGGACATGGGGTAGGGCGCAGCATGCACGAAGACCCACAGGTTCTCAATTATGTCGAACCAGGCTACCCCAACATGTTGTTAAGGCCGGGAATGGTGATCGCCATCGAGCCAATGGTAATCGCTGGCAAGAAGGAGACGCTCGTTCTCGACGACGACTGGACGGTCATCACGACCGATGGCACCAACGCGGCCCACTTCGAGCATACCGTCGCGATAACCGATGGGAATGCGGAGGTGTTGACTGCATAACCGGGTATGAGGAGCAAGGAGATCTCTCCAATATGGATTCACATGTTGGGTATGAGACCCCCTCGACTTCAGGTACAGAGTATGCTATAATTCGTAGTTGGCAGCAGCGGCAACTACTGCTGCCCTTTTGTACTTCTTAAAATTATCTATGACTGTTGAGTACCTTGTCTCAACAAGATTATGTTTGTCTATCAACCATCTGGTTCATCTCGTCTTATGGTGAGGTGAATCGTGAAGCTGTCTGACGACTTGATTGGCGCGTGTGCTGGCTGCCACACGCGACATCCTTGCGGCATTCCTTACCCCTTGAGAGAGAGGGAGAAACGAGAAGTACGTCCGACAGAATAGAGAAGAAAATCCCACCACAGGGAAAGGATGCTATGCCAAAAAACGATGAAATTGCAGTAGAGGGAACGGTAACAGAGGCCCTCCCTAATGCCATGTTTAAAGTGAAAATCGACGAACAACATGAGGTCCTGGCGATCCTCTCAGGACGTATCCGAATGAACTTTGTGCGTATCGTACCAGGCGATAAGGTGAGAGTTGTGCTATCCCCCTATGATCTGACACGAGGCCGCATTACATGGCGTGTAAAAGGCTGAGATAGATTCGGCATCCTTCATCGCTCCAGTGGCATCTGTCTGTCTGTTTATTAAGATAGACGTATAGATGAAATTTGGACTCAATGGCATCTTTTTGTGTAGAAGCCAGACAGGGGTACAGTAACCGGGTTGCTTGCTGTTGCCCATGTCTTTTTCCATTGTATCTCGATCACGAACGAGGAGGGCAAGTCATGAAAGTACGCGCCTCAGTCAAAACGCGTTGTGATGGCTGCAAGATTATCAGGCGCAACCGCGTAGTGATGGTAATCTGTAGCAAAGATCCAAAGCATAAACAGAAGCAAGGTTAAGAAAGTAGGCGTTTCGGGTTTCGAGTTTTAGACTAAAAAGACGGCTAAAAAGCAACTTGAGACTCGGAACTCAATGCTGGAGGGAAAGATGGCAAGAATTGCTGGCGTTGACATTCCACGAGAGAAGCGTGTGGAGATCTCGCTGTGCTATATCTATGGTATCGGGCTAACGACGAGCCGCAAGATTTTAGAGAAGACGCGTGTTAACCCGGACACCCGTGTACGAGACCTGAGTGAGGAAGAGGTCAATCGCCTGCGTGAGGTAATTGACCGCGAACATAAAGTTGAGGGCGATCTTCGCCGCGAAATCAATGAGAATATCAAGCGACTGATCGAGATCGGCTGCTATCGTGGTATGCGCCATCGCCGCAACCTTCCAGTGCGTGGACAGCGCACGCGTACAAATGCACGTACGCGTCGTGGGCCAAAGAGAACGGTGGCAGGCAGGAAAAAAGCTGCGGCCAAGAAATAGCGCCAGGGAGGAAAAGCAAGCATGGCAGACAAGAAAAAAGTTGCAGCAGCAGCGAAAGTCAGACGGCGTGAACGCAAATCCATTCCGCGTGGACAAGCACATATTCAGGCCACATTTAATAACACCATTGTTACACTTACTGATCCCAATGGGAACGTCATTTCCTGGGGAAGCGCGGGTGGTCAGGGCTTTAAAGGCTCTCGTAAGAGTACTCCCTACGCCGCACAGGTGACCGCCGAATCAGCCGCGCGTAAAGCGATGGATCATGGCCTCAAACAGATCGACGTTTTCGTCAAAGGGCCAGGGTCCGGTCGTGAGGCGGCCATTCGCTCATTGCAGGCAGCGGGCCTGACAGTCACTTCAATTACAGATGTTACACCTATTCCGCACAATGGTTGCAGGCCACCCAAACGGCGTCGTGTCTAGTTCTGGGTTTACCACGCTGTGCGTGTGAGGAGGATTCGTTTACATGGCACGTTATACCGGCCCGGTCTGCAAACTATGCAGACGTGAGGGGGTAAAACTTTTCTTAAAGGGCGACAAGTGCGTCACCAAATGCACACTTGAGCGCCGCAGCAGCCGCCCTGGTCAACATGGGAGTGGCCGCACCCGCAAAGAGTCGGGCTACGCAAAACAGTTGCGTGAGAAACAGCGCGTACGTCGTACCTATGGTGTGCTGGAGCGCCAGTTCCACAAACATTTTGAGACTGCCGCACGCCGCCCTGGCAAGACAAGCGAGAACCTCTTGCAAGTGCTTGAGATGCGCCTCGACAACCTGGTCTATCGCTTAGGTTTCGCCGATTCACGCGCTCAGGCTCGCCAGCTTGTCAATCATGGGCATTTTGCCGTGAATGGCCGCAAGACGGACATTCCTTCGTTCATTGCCAAGCCAAATGATGTCATTACCGTCCGTGAGCGCAGCAAAGGGCTGGAGTACTTTAAGACCCGCGCCCTGCTTCTGGCTCAAAAAGGGGTACCGACCTGGTTGCGCCTCGATATCAATGAGATGACCGGACGTGTCCTGAGCATACCCTCAAGAGCGGATCTCGAACTGCCCTTCGATGAGCAGATGGTGGTTGAATTCTATCAGCGATAAACTCCTGCATCAATCGGAAACGGCACATAGAGCCTTCCGGTTGCGTATGCGGAGTCATCAATTTCTGTTATCGTTGAGTCGGCGGTGGGTCCATGCCGGAGCGGCCCTTTGTACTGTGAATAGACTGAGCATGGGTCGCTTCAAGGCGTAACACTCTTGGACTACCAACGTTTCGCAGCCTTCTCATCCTGTATGATGCGGCTGTCAATAGGAAGATGGTTTTTCCGAAACGGATAGTGGTGGAAAAAGAAAGGCAGGTTAGAACCTTGCTAGATATTACTCTGCCTCGCATTAAGAACACTAAGACACAGGGAAATTATGCGAGTTACGATATAGAGCCGTTAGAGGCGGGGTATGGAATGACCCTGGGCAACGCGCTCCGGCGTGTCTTGCTTTCATCGTTGCCCGGCGCAGCGGTGACTTCTATTCGGATTGAGGGTGTGCAACACGAGTTTCAGGATATCCCGAGCGTGATGGAAGACGTGACCGATATTGTGCTGAACGTGAAAAAGTTGCGCCTCCGCTGCTTCTCCGACCATCCCGTCTCGATGCGCCTGGAGGTCAGTGGGGAGCGCGAGGTCACCGCAGCTGATATCATCGCGCCCAGCACGGTTGAGATTGTCAATCCTGAGTTGCACATTGCGACGCTGGACAACGAGAATGCGCGTCTCGATATGGAACTGGTTGTTGAGGGGGGAAGAGGGTACGTTCCCGCCGACTCCAAAGAAGATCAGCCAATTGGCGTCATCCCGGTCGATGCCATCTATACGCCGGTGCAAAAGGTCAACTACAGCGTTGAGCACACCCGCGTCGGGCAGATGACCAACTATGACAAGATTGTGCTGGAAATCAATACGGATGGCACGATTACGCCGGACGAGGCCCTGCGCCAGAGCGCGGATATCCTGGTACGGCACTTCTCCCTGCTCGCCAATTATCGCGCTTCCGTTCCTGAGATCGAGAAGCCGCCACTGAGCAGCTTGCCAATTCCGCAGAAAATCTATGACACCCCCATCGAGGAGCTTGACCTCTCGGTTCGCGCTTACAACTGTCTCAAGCGCAGCAACATCACCAAAGTGGGTCAGGTTTTGTCGATGAATGAAGAAGATCTGCTGGGCGTGCGTAATTTTGGCGAAAAGAGCTTGCAGGAGCTGCGTGAGCGTCTCCTCGCCCGCAACTTCCTACCCAATCCGCGCACCAGCACTGTCGGAGCCGATTCGGACGGCGACCACGAAATGGAGGATTAAGTTGAGGCACCGAGTTGCCGGAAACCGAATGAATATGCCGGAGCCGCGCCGCCGTTCTGCGCGTCGCAACCTGATGGCCGGGCTGATTCGGTACGACCGCATACAAACCACGGAGGCACGCGCCCGTGCTATCCGCTCTGAAGTAGAGAAACTGATTGATAAGGCTGTCAAAGCACGCGCAGCCGCCCGCAAACATCTGGCCTCTGTCGTCTCCGATGAGGAGAAGGCGAACCAGATTCTCGAATTTGCCCGCCGGGGCCGTTTCTCTCTCAAGAAAACCGTCGGCACCAATGAGGAGCGCCTGAATCAGCAGAAGGCTCCCCTGACCGACAAGGGCCGCAAATTCCTGGAAGATAAGCTGAAGGCCCGCCGCGAAGAGCTGTTGCGCATTATCTCGAATGAGGATGACGCTGAAGAGGCTTTGCAGGCTGCATATCAGGCGATGGTCATCGAGCTGCATGCTCGCCGCCAGATCTTGAGCGCTCTGCCCGATGAGCTGGTCGTGAAGAAGATGTTCGAGGAGCTTGCTCCCCGCTACGTCGGTCGTCCCGGCGGCTACACGCGCATCATCAAGATCGGACGCCGCAAGGGTGATGCCGCCGAGATTGCTCAGATCTCGCTCGTGTAATTTAACATTATGATTATTGCCTGCGGTATTGAGTATGATGGCACCGACTATCACGGCTTTCAACGTCAGCCGTCGAGTCACGGGCCAACGATACAGGGAACCCTGGAAGAGGCGATTGAGCGGATCTCCAGCGTGTTCTCGGTTGTGCATGGAGCAGGTCGTACCGACGCCGGGGTACATGCCAGTGGACAAGTGATCCATTTTCACACCGAGTCCCGGCTGACGCCCGAGGTCTGGAAACGCGCCCTCAATGCGGTCCTACCCAATACTGTAGCGGTACCGTGGGCGAGTGAAGTGCCTGAGCGCTTCCACGCTCGCTTTAGTGCGCAGAGCCGTTCCTATCGCTATACAGTCTGGAACAATTCCGCGCCATCAGCGCTCCGTGGACGCTATAGCTATCACTATCCGCGCCCGTTGAACATTGGCTTGATGCAAGCAGCTTGCCAATATCTGCTGGGGCGCAAGGATTTCGGGGCTTTCGGACATAGCCCCGACGATACGAATCCGACAAGACCGGGGCCACATCATTGCGTTCGCACCATGTTGGAGGCCCGTTGCACACAACAGAATAATACCGCACTCATCTATTGTGATTTTACGGCAGATGCCTTTCTCACGGGGATGGTTCGTAGAATGGTTGGAACGTTGCTGCTGGTTGGGCAACAACGCTTGAGTGTCGCAGAGTTTGCTAGCATTGTGCAACGCGCGGAGAAAACGCACCCCGGTTCAGCGGCCCCCTCGCATGGGCTGTGTCTGGTACGGGTTGACTATCCTGAAAAATTTGCGCTTCCTTCCAGCCAGATGAGTGCAGACTAAGTTCACACGCTGCTGGCTGGATGAAATAGGAGTTACTGGAAATGATGAAGACATACAGTGCAAAGGCCGCTGATCTGCAACCCAAATGGTATGTCATCGATGCCGAGGGGCAGGTCTTAGGTCGCCTGGCATCGCAGATCGCACAGATCTTGCGCGGCAAGCACAAACCAACCTTCACGCCACATCTCCCCTGTGGAGATTTCGTGATCGTTATCAATGCTGACAAGATCGCGGTCACTGGCAAACGCCTGGATCAGAAGGTTTACTATCGCCACTCACAATATCCTGGTGGCTTGAAGGAGAAAACGCTCCGTCAGACCCTCGAAGGCAGGTTCCCGGAGCGTGCTCTGAAACATGCGGTTCGTGGCATGGTCATGCATAATCGCCTGGGTGCGGACCTGATGGGCCACCTGAAGATTTATGCTGGCCCGAACCACCCCCACGAAGCCCAGAAACCGGTCGTCTGGACGGGTCCAGAGGCGTTATTGAAGCAGCCCACCGAGGCGAAGTAATGTCTCTTATTCCGATCTGCAACGATGCTTCGCATCTACGCTCCGCGTCAACAGATCGGAGAGGAGTAACGTCTCTTATTCCGATCTGCAACGATGCTTCGCATCTACGCTCCGCGTCAGCAGATCGGAGAGGAGTAAAAAAGAGGAGAATCTACTTTGGCCGATACGATCAAAGGTGAGTACTACTACGGCATGGGGCGGCGCAAAACGGCTGTGGCTCGTGTACGCCTCTTCCCCAATGGAGATGGCAGCATTACGGTGAATGGCAAACCAGCTCAGAACTATTTTGGGCTGCGCGACACTCATCTGGCGACAATCGCCGCTCCTCTCCGCGCCCTCGATCTGAATAATACCTATACGATGACTATTCGCGTGGTCGGCGGTGGCACCACCGGTCAGGCTGGCGCAATTCGCCATGCCCTCGCCCGCGCCCTGGTCCGCCAGAACGCCGAGTTCAAAGCAGCTCTGCGCAAAGCTGGCTACCTGACCCGCGACCCACGCATGAAAGAGCGCAAGAAACCAGGTTTGAAACGCGCCCGCAAGGCTCCACAGTATACGAAACGTTAATTTCGTATTGCTGGCTCTTGCTTAGTGCGTCTCTTTTGCAAAAAGAAGGTCCCTCGCCCTGAACAAGGCTGGCGAGGGGCCTTCTCTTTTCATGCGAAGGTGCGACCTTCCCGCTAGCCGCTGTCAGAGATTTGTTTTGCAGCGCGTTGCCTTGCCTGCTCAACCAGTGCAAGCGAATTAAAGGGATTATTGGAAGGAGATTTTATTTTTCTTGTCGCTTTCGTTATTCGCCAGTCCGATACTTGTTTCTCTGTCATAATGAGACTGGCAGGATAACGTTTCTCTATTATGCTCAGCATATCATTACCGATCCAGGAAGCATTCGCAGCATCTCGATCAAAAGCTGTTAGAGTATGTCCTGTTTGGATCTGCGTTTTTAGGTAATTACGAAAATCATACCATTCATGGCCTGGCTTTGTTTGAGACCTATAAATTTCTTTGATGTGTGGCCCTTCTGCTCCCATATGTGGGTCATTATTCATGACTCGGCAAAACCAGGCGTGTTCCATGATATTTATCCATTCAAGCCACTCACTAGCGAGAGCCTGTGCTGCCCTCTTAAAGGGATCAGCTTTGATATCCTCCTCGCTAAAATTTTTCTCGATACGTTTAAATTGGCCCCTCATAGTGCCATTGCGTACTTCCCAGGCAATAACATCTCGAAGCTCCTCAGCAGATTTAGCAGTACCATCTTGATGGTGCAGGGTTACATGTATTTTATGTGTCTCATCATCGTAATATTCATACAGGTCAGGTGCATCTGATACATCCGTAAGAATGATCTTTTTTTCTGAGTTTATGATGCGGGCTAAGTTCCAAAAATCAGGTGACTGCAACAAAAACTTATAATGCTGCATCAAGGTCTCATTAGAACTCGGATCTGGTTCTACTGCCTCATAGTCCTCGCCATATTTCCCTTCCCTCTTCTTTTCCAAGCGTTGGCTTTGTTTTCTTTCTTTTGTTGTCCATTGTAAAACATCCGCATGCTCAGCGCCCGGATTTTCACCTAGACCTCCAGTAGCATCTCCCTGTTGTCTGCTGCCGCTTTCTTTCCTCAAGGTCGCTTTCTGCATTTCCATTTGGATATTCTCCTTCTGTATATTTTCTAATAGCATACTACATGCCATATGCAACAACCACCCCAGCAAGAGGAAAGAGAGCATGGTTGCACAACGATCAGGGTTCAGTTCCTTTCGCAAGACAGCAAGATTTTACAAGTTTGCGTCTCCAGAAAGTTCTATGCTACGTGTGCGTTGTGATTTGACGCAGACCAAAAACACACTAAACAAGAACCTGGGAGACGTACTATGTCAACTGAAGCAAGAAACAAGGCCATTATCCGGCAAATGTACGAGGAATTGTTCACGCAGGGAAAGCTCTCCCTGGCAGAAGAAATCTTCGCGGCTGACTATATCGATCAGGAGGCCCCTCCCGGCCAATCCAGTCGTGGACCAGAAGCGATGCGACAACTGGTCACCATGTTCCATAACGCCTTTCCAGATATCACGTTTCATGTGGAGGAAGCGATTGCTGAAGACGAGACCGTCGCAGCTCGTGTCTTCTGGACCGGAACGCATCGCGGGAATTTTCTAGGGATAGCCCCAACCGGTCGCACCGTTCGTCAGAAGCAGATGCATTTCATCCGTTTTAAGGACGGGAAGATGATTGAGCACCTGGCAATACGAGACGATCTGGGCTTGCGACAACAGCTTGGTGTACTGGCAGCACCGGCAGAAAAGAAGTCACAGGTCGAGTGATTTATCGCGGGGAGCCTAACTTGCAAAGTATTTTATTGTTCAATAACAATTACGTCCTATTTCTTATGTTGGAGAAAAATATAGGAGAAGCTATATTGACACTTAAGGAGGAATACTGTGGCATCAACGCTACCTCGTGAGCAACTGGCACCGCGCAAACTCTGGTGGATTGGCCCTGTTACAATCGTGGTCGCTGCTATTATCAATCTGATTATCCGCAGCATTGCCGTCGCATTTCTGGGCGTCCCTGAGACGTTCTTGTACTTGCAGCCTGCCTCGATCATCGGCAGCACCATTATCTTCTTGCTGCTGGCTCTGCTCGCCTTTGTGATCGTCATCAGAACAGCCCGCGCTCCCATCCGCTTCTATCGCATTCTGGCCCTCATTCTTTTGCTCATCTCATTGCTGACACCCATCATGGCGCTGACCGGCCTCATGCCCACTCCCGGCATGAATCTGCCCATTTTCTGGACAATGATCGCCATGCACATCGTCTCAGCTGCCATTACGGTTGGCCTGTTTACAACGCTGATACGAGCATAATGATAAAGAGAGAACACGTCCTATTCAAGTTCGCATGGATCTCGCTTGCAATCACCGGAGTCGCCATTCTCGTCTTCGGACTGATCGCCACTGTGTGGCCCGCTTCGAGTGATCGATCGTCTCTACAAGCAATCGGCGTGGCCTCGATTGGAATGGGATTATTCGGTGTCATGATAACCATGTTCGCGTACAGACGCCGCGAACGGTGGGCCTGGTTTACCCTCTGGTACTATCCCATCTTCTGGATAGCACATTTTGTTGGCGGGCTGCCTCCTGGCCAGGATCATGTCCACCAGATTGTGTTTATCGTACTTTCGCTTGCAGGTCTGCTTATCCCCGTAGGCGAATTTTTCCCGCGAAGGGTGGGCTGACGCGCTTGATGCACAAAGCATTTCAGGCGAGAAATGCTTTGTGCATCACAAATTACGGCAACGTCAATAGTTCGGGCGCTCCATCAGTAATAGCGAGGGTGTGCTCAAACTGGGCAGAGCAAGAGCCATCGGCGGTGCTGATCGTCCAGAGGTCGGGAAGCAGGCGCGTTTCAGGGCTGCCGACGTTGATCATTGGCTCGATGGTAAAGACCATGCCCTGGCGAATCTTCAGGCCGGTATTGGGTTTGCCATAGTGCAACACCTGTGGATCTTCGTGCAACGAACGACCAACGCCATGTCCGACCAGTTCGCGTACGACCGAGAAGCCATTTGCTTCGGCATAGTTCTGAATGGCGGCCCCGATATCGCCCAGGCGACGATTGGCCCGCGCCTCCTCGATGCCCAGGTCCATACAGCGCTTCGCTACATCCATCAAGTGCTGCGTCTCCTCGTCCAGTTTGCCGACCGGGAAGGTCACGCAGGAATCGCCGACCCAGCCATTGTACAACACGCCGATATCGATGCCGACGATATCCCCTTCGTGCAAGACCCGCTTCGAGCTGGGGATACCATGACAGATGACTTCATTAATGGAGATGCAGGTGCTGGCTGGGAACGGCGGGACCGCTGGCCGCCCGCTTCGGGCTGGACGC
>JAICIM010000723.1 GCA_025928885.1 Ktedonobacteraceae bacterium
CTACAAAGGCGTTTGCGCCCTGCACCTCAAGCAGCCGCAGCATGCTCAGGCGGCCCTCAACGAGAGTTTGAAGATCATGGAGCCGCACCGTTTGCGTCACAAAGCTATCGTGCTTGTCGATCTTGCGACCTCCTATGTGTTGCAACAAGAGATCGAAGAAGCATGCCGTTGTGCCAGTCAATCGCTCATGTTGATCGCCGAACTGAAATCTTCGCGCGTGTTTCAGCGCGTCATGAACTTGCGTGTGCAACTGGAACCCTGGCACACCACGGTAGCGGTGAAGCGGCTCGACGAGCAGATCGCGGTGACTCGCCCCTTCGTCGTTCTGGCAGGAACGCTTCCATCATAACGTGTGCAATGGTGCGGCAATGTAGATACCTTTTGCTGGAAACGCCAGGAGACGGCATTGTGATATACTGACGATGTTTCCCATATGCGTCTCATTCCTGTTAGAAAGGAAAATGTTATAGATGAGTGATCAACAGAGCTTACCGCCGAACTATTTCTACCATCAATTGCCTAACGGTATTGAGATGATTGGGCAGTATATGCCCAGCCTTAGCTCGATTACCTTTGGCCTGCAACTCGATGCAGCCGTCGTTCACGAGCCGGAGGACAAAGAGGGGCTGGCGCACCTGTTTGAGTACATGCTGTTTCAAGGCACCAAACAAAAAGATGCCCGCGCCCTCAACGAAGCCTTCGAGACGCTGGGAGCGCGAAAAGGGGCCAGCACTGGCCTCGAAACCGCGCAAGTATGGTCGCAAATTGTGCATACCAAATTTGATCGAACCCTTGAGCTGATCCATGAATTGCTGCTGACCCCCACCTTTCCGCGCGACGAGCTGGAGCAAATGCGCAATATCATTTTGCAGGAGATTCGCCGCCGCGATGACGAGCCGATGAGCCGCATTTTTGAGCTGGCACGCGCCAACTTCTATCGCGGCACCTCGCTGGGTCGCCTGATGCTTGGCTCCAACGAGAGCGTGCGCTCGCTGCAACGCAAAGACCTGCAAGATTTCTGGCGAGCACGCTACCAGCCCAATAATGTCCTCTTCTCTGTCGCTGGCAAATTTGATTGGGAGCATGTCGTAGAGAAGATGCAGACGCTCTTTGGGAACTGGGAGGGACAGGCAGCTCCTTCGGCGGAGCAAGTGCCTCATCCTGAAAATACCGTCGTGTTAGAACATCAGGAGGGGAAGCAAGAGCATATTGGCATGATGTTCCCCTTCCCCAACTATACCGATCCCGATTACTACCCGGCAATGGTGATCAGCGAAGTGTTGGGTGGCAACATGGCCTCGCGCCTCTTTGTCGAGGTTCGGGAGAAGCGTGGTCTGGTCTATGGCGTTTCGGCTAGCATGGGCGGCAATAAGCATCTTGGGGCGATGCGCATCTACGCCGGCACCACGCCCGAGCAGGGGCGCGAGTGTTTGGAGGTGATCGTCAACGAACTGCGCAAACTTGAGCAGGATGGCATCACAACCGATGAATTAGAGCGAGCGAAAGTACAGTTAAAGAGCGAGAACGTCATGCGTAGCGAGGGATCGGGTGCGCGGATGGGGTCGATTGCTCGCTCCTGATGGTACGAGCGCAAGATTCGCACTGTACAGGATGTGAAAGAGGGGATTGATTCGGTGACGCAGGAGCAGGTCTTGAACGTCCTGCGCCGCTTCTCGCCCCTGCAGCCGTTGACAGTGGCTGCGATCGGACCGCTAACTCGCGATGACCTGGTGGGCGACACCCTCACCTTCTAACCCGCTAAAAATGTCCTGGCAGACCTGTTTGTATGGTCGAGGAGAGCAGTTATTGCGCGATGATGGCTGCTCTCCCTTTTTGGTCGCTAAAACGATACGTTTGTGAGCAATTTGATATACCAAAGTGTATTGAATTGCTCCACTCCCTCGATTATTATGTTATAATGCGAAAAGATGAGATCGTTCCCTGTTGTTTTATGCCTTGTTCTGCAAGGGAGAACACAAAGGGGTATTTCATCGACCCGCATATGGATTATACAATTTGCCCTGGATGCTAAACAGGAACGTATGGCCCCTCATTACTCTGTTTATATTGCTTTCTCTGAAAAAGGGGGGAGTGCTATTGAGTACAATGATCGAATGTAAATTTTGTCATATTCTTTTACCAGGGGATTCCCGCTATTGTTATATGTGTGGCAATGTGGTGGGGAGTGCGAATACTGCAGAACACGATGCGCAGAAGCAGGAGCAACTTGCCGAAGAACATATCGTCACCAGTATATCCACGCATAACGCCTTGACGGATGTCTCTCAAGGTAGCTCTCCTGTGACCGATCCCCATGCAACTCTCTTCGATGCCGGTCTTACCGTTCAAGGGCAGATGGCGAATCTCGCCCGGGCTGGCGCTCCAGATGTGTTGCCCATCACCGGAGAGGTTATGCTGGCAGCAGAGCAGAATGCTGAAACGCCTCTCCCTATGCAGGAAGTGATTACGGAAGATGTGGGGGAAGCTATGGAGGTGGAGCAGGAAGCAGTGCTATCAGAGGCGACGGTTGTTCGTCCAACGGAACAACCTGCAAGTGAGCATACGCTACCGCTCCTTGCTGAGAGCAACCCGATCGAGGCAGAAAAAACGGTACTCCAGGACACGTTTTGGATGGGGGATAATGATCCGGCCAATGCAACGACGGACCCATGCATGCCGGTTGTTGCTCCCCGTATCCACAATCCATATGTGGAGCCGGTCTATAACTACGAGGTGCCTGCCGGATATGTCATGCCCTCTTCTATCTCAGTGGCACCAGCCACGACTCGACGCGCCTCTCGTTCCAGGGCGATTATGGCAGCTAGCACTGTGCTGGTTATGCTGGCAGCGGTGACTGGATTGATCGTGGCTGGTTGGACACGTGCGCATGGCGAGAACCCTACGCCGATGCTAATCGTTTCAGGCAGCGCCTCCGCTGGTAGCACCCTGTTGATTCACGGCAACCATTTCATACCCGGCGGAACCGTCTCTATCCTTGTAGATGATGCGCCGCTGGCCTCGGGCAGTA
>JAICIM010000050.1 GCA_025928885.1 Ktedonobacteraceae bacterium
AAAAAGCACGAAGAGAGAGGTATGATGCGCGATGAGCCGCGTTTCTCTCTCAGGAAGATGGATATGATGCAGAGGATATGCGCTGGTAAATGATAAGGAAACATGGACGATGATTATTTGGCGCATGCCAGAAAGGAAGAGAGACGATGAGTGTAGCACATCCAGCCGTTGTGGGGGTTTTTACCAATCAACTTCTGGCCGAACACGCGTTAAGTGATCTTCACGAGGCCGGTTTTACCAATGAACAGATCGGCTTTGCAGTGCGCTCGAAAGAGGCTATCGAGGTTAATATAGCTCCGACCGATAGCCGGGCGCATGCCATTGGTGCCACGACGGGCGCGGTTAGTGGCGGCGTCGCGGGTGGTCTTTTGAGTGCGGTAGCTGCCCTCTTGATTCCGGGCATTGGTCCGGCCATTGCCGGCGGTGTGCTGGCAGCGATGTTGAGCGGCGCGGTACTGGGTGCGGTTGCCGGAGGCTTAGTGGGTGCATTGCAGGGCATGGGCGTCTCTGAAGAAGAGGCTCGCTACTATGAGCGCGAACTGGAGACCGGGCGCGTCATCGTCACCGTTGATGCTGGCGAACGCAAGCAGGAGGCGCTCGATATCTTGCGCCGCAACAGCGCCTATGATGCCAGCACTGCTCCTGACCTGACCGAAGAGGAGACGATCCCGTTACCAGCTCAGCACAAACCCAACGTGCATGACAACGACTATAACCCGAACATTCCTTCGGGCGCTACTCTGTAATCGCAGATTTTTGTCTGCCTGGTTCCCGCTCCCTTGCCTCGTGCTAACAGCACGAGGCAAACTTTTTTATAGCTGCGCTAATCTATTTACGCGGGACATTCGTCAAGTATCCTGGGCAGCGATTCGTCCTGAGCGTCAGGCGCTGGAAATGGCTTTTTGAAGGAGAATGCATACTCGGTTTCGCCATGTGTGCGCAGATATTCCAGGCGCTCTTTTGCCTCTTCAACGGTGGGGATGTGTCCTTCTGGAATCCACCATAGCACCATGAAAGGGCCGTCGAAGCGCTCAAACCAGCGGCGGCGCTGCTTCATGACATGGCGATGGTCGCTCTCCATCGCGTAGACATACTGGGAAAGATCCTCCAACGAGGCCCAGACCGACATATTGACGAGGATCATCTCGTCGTCGTATGCCTGAATATCTGTGGCATTGCCGTCGCTGCTCTGGAGCCGCCAGATAAAGCCCTTGCTGTTGTCGGCGAGGGCGTTGACTTCATCCAACTTTTCCACAAAACCCGCCATCTGTGGATCGCTTAACGGTGCCACCATACGACCGATATTGATCTGCGCGAGATGCGACATGCTCTATCCTTTCGCTAAAAACAACATTACTCAACAGTCTCAAGATACACTTTGCGATAGATATCGCGCAAGTACAATGAAGCTTTAATGCTGCCCATCTCGATGCAATCACGATCATCCTCAAAAATGCTTTTTAACCACTGCGCAACGCTCACACGATGGTAATGCTCGACGTAGCGGCGACGAGAATCGATCAGCAAAATCTCTTGCATGGCGGGATAGCGCTGATAGGCTTCAAGCTTTTCGGTTCTGTCCATCTTCTCCGTCGATTGCGAAAGCACTTCCACGACAACCTTTGGCGACTCTAAGACATCCCGGCGTGTCCAATCGTGAGGATCGCAGGAGACGGTGGCGTCGGGGAGATAGCACCTCTGTTCGTTCAATTTGACTTTGACATCCGAATTGTAGACATTGCACTCGCTGTCATGGAGCGCTATGTTGAGAAGTGTCACGATATTGGCTCCTATTTGAGCATGGGCTGGACTACCTCCCGACATCATGCGAATGGAGCCGTCGATATACTCATATTTATGATCGGGGAACAGTTCAACAAGTTTCCAGTATTCGGCCAGGGTGTAGCGTTGCTCGTGGGAATGCTGCATGGTCGCGCCTCTCTCTTCAACTTCAACATCATCTTATGTAACAAAATAGTCTTATCTAACACTTTTATTCTATTATGAGCATAGCATATTAGAGGGAGGGAGGCAAGAGAGCGCCTATGAGTGGACCGTCCCTGGCCCACTCGCAGACGTGTTTTATACGTGTTGTTGTACTGCCTGTTCAGATGGCTCACCCTTTTGTTCGGGCGCAACTTTTTGAGTGCGAATGAAGCAGACGGCAATAAAGGCCAGAACGAGGGCCACCAGCGAGAGCCAGAAGGCGTCCTGTACAGCCAGCGTGAGGCCCTGCTGATGGATCTGCATGAGCGCCTCGTGCGTCCGAGGTTTGAGTTGCTGAGCAAGAGCTATGATATGCACGGCGGCGCGGCTCTGAACGAGGGTTGCCAGTACTGCGATGCCCAGAGAGGTGAAGACGAAGCGTATCACTGTGTTGAGTGCTGATGCCTGGGTGTATTGCCTCCTTTCAACGGTGGAGAGTGCCGAGACCGTCAGGGGTTGGATCAGGCAACCGAGGCCAAGTCCACGCACGGCGAAGACCAGCAGTAGCCAGGGATAAGAGGTTGTCAACGTCGCTTCTGCCAGTTGCCACGTGGAGAGTCCCATCAAGAGCAGACCCGGAAAGAGGACGACGCGCGGGCTAAAGCGATCTACCATGCGTCCGGCAACAAGCGCAGCCAGCACAGCGGCCAGAGCGAGTGGGAGCGTGAACAGGCCAGATTGAAAGGCGTTGAGGCCGCGTAGATCCTGCATATAGATAGGTGCGAGGATCAGGCTGCCGAAAAAGCCAAAGGTAATCAGCGCATTGGCGATATTGCTGCTCAAAAACGGGCCGTTGGCGAAGAGGCGCAGATCGACGAGCGGTTGTTTGCCACGATTCGCTATGTATAACTCGACCACAACGAACAGAGCCAGCGAACAGAGGCCACCAATGAGGGTGCTCAGGATTAGCGCGTTGCTCCAGCCGGAGGTAGTGGCGCTCGAAAGGGCATAGAGCACGGCGGCAAGGCCGATGGCAGCGAGGAGAAAACCGGGCAGGTCGAACTGCATGCGCCCTTCGGAGCGGCGTTCGCGCAACAATAAGATCGCCATAACGATGGCGATGATCCCGATTGGAACGTTAATGTAGAAGATCAGCGGCCAGTCGGCGTAGGTCACGATATAGCCGCCTAATGTAGGACCAATGGCGGGAGCCATCAGCGAGGCGATGCTCAGGATGCCGGTTGCCAAACCGCGCTGGTGGGGCGGGAATTCGTAGAAAAGTAGCGTGATTGCCAGGGGAAATAGGGTAGCGCCGCCAACCGCCTGCACGACCCGAAAGACGATGAGCGCTGGAAAGTTCCTGGCTAGACCACAGATCGCCGACCCCAATGTAAAGAAGGTGAGCGCAATGACATAGAAGCGCTTCGTCCCCAGACGATTGGCGAAAAAAGCCGTCGTTGGCGTGATGACACCCTGAGCCAGCGTGTAGGCTGTAATGATCCATTGTAGATTGTTGAGATCAGTTGAAAACGCGCTCTGCAAGCGAGGCAGGGCGTTGTTAATGACCGTCTGGTCAAGGATGCTCATAAATGAGCCGAAAATCACAACCAGGACCACAATCCATTTATAGGGTAAACGGCTGCTCTGGCTGCGAGTGGTGAGAATTTGCATTATCGACTCCCCTGTAAATTAGCTAGTAATAACTAACTTCAAAAACGAAAAAATTTTAGTCATCATCGACTCGCAGGCCGCGTAGCCAGATGCGGTTCATCTCCTGTTGCACCTGTGTAAACTCGCCTACAAGGTTGAGCATCGTGCTGTACTGATGGGAGAGAAGCATGCTCATATATCCCCATGTAGCGGCATCAATGCTGATGGTAGGGTCGATGTAGCCCTCCTTCGAGGCACGTTCAACGAGCTGGCGAACAAATTCATAGGTGCGGCGGTTGTGCTTGCTGATGCAACGGGCGATATCGGGATCGCTGGTCTCGATAACGGCCTGGAACAGCACGCGCTGAATGTCAGGATCAGCTTTGAGCGCGGACTTATAATCGTCGATAAAATGTTCGAGTGCATCGAGAATATCTTTCTCGGCCCGTTGCAAGACACGTTCTTGTATCATCTCGAAGAATTGTGTGCCAAACTCGCTAAGGACGGCGAGAAAGAGACCCTTCTTGCTGCCGAAGTGTTTATAGAGCATTGGCTCCGTCACCTCGCTCTCGTGGGCCAGTTCGCTGGTACTGGCCTCAGCATAGTTAGAGCGTGCAAAGACGCGTTTAGCGCTCTGCAACATCAGCTTGCGCCGTTCCTCTCCTCGCAAGCGTGGCCGCTTTGGGGGCTGCTCTCCTGACATGCGTTTGCTCCATATAATGCGTTATTGTTAGTAACTACTAACCTGAAGAGAGTATACCGTATCAGGGGGTGTGCTGTCAAATGCCAGTTGTATAAGATGATAGTACTAATTGATATATATTGTTCTGCATGTGGTTTGAGGGTCATGGGAAACCCGGGTAGTATGGCTGAAGAGAGGAGGCCGTGTGTGTGATGTCGATGTGAGCATAGTACCTGTAGGGAGAAGCGGTAGCAGATATGGGGAGGATTGAGAAAGTGACTGTAAATGTTTTCAGCCTCTCACGTGAGAGTATACAGATGAGAAATTTACAATGTTGGAGGCACTCGTTGGCATGTTTCATTTACTCACCATTCCTGCTATACTACAAACACATCCAACCCGGCCTGTAGGAGAGTTTCCTGGGGGCATCGATTTCTATGAGGAAGTGGCAGCCAGCATGCCTGTGAAGAAACCGACGCGTGGGGTGAATGCACAGTCGGAAGAGGCCACACTGATCAGCCTCTACGAACAATTCCGCCGCCCCATCCACTCGTATACCTATCGTCTACTTGGCAATATGGAAGATGCCGATGATGTAACGCAGGAGGTTTTTGTACGAGCCTGTACCTCCTGGGACGCCCTCTATGAGCGCGGCCAGCTCTCGGCCTGGCTTTATCGTATTGCCACCAATCTCTGTGTCGATCAGCTACGACGCAGAAAACGTATTTCCTGGTGGCCTCTGGCTTTTCGCTCACGTTCCGATGATGGATCGGACGACAATCTCCTTGAGGATGCGACCGCGCTGCTTGCAGATAGTGGCGGTATCCCCGAAGTTGCCGAGCGCGAACTGATCAATGCCACCCTGACGCGCATGCCTAATGAGTATGCTGTTGTGTTGGTATTGCATGCCGCACAGGGCATACCTTATCAGGAGGTGGCAGATATCGTTGGGATTTCGCCCAACGCCGCTGCTACCCGTATTTCTCGCGCGAAGAAAATGTTTGCCGAACACTATCAACGTCTGACGAAGGACGGTGTGGGAACACGAGGGAAAACAAAATGAAAAGCATAGATTTGCCGCCCCTGCCTTCGGTTGATGCATCTGGGCCAGACGTTTGTGGCTCTGTCAGTCTGTACCTGGCTGTCTGGGATGATCTCTCTGCTGAGCAGAAACAGCGTGTCTCTGCTCACATTGCATCATGTCCAGACTGTGTGGCAGAGCAGCGCCTTTTTGAAAGAACCACGCGGCAGATGGCTGGACTAGCTGCGTCCAGTCCATCGCCCCGCGTCGATCAGGCCGTGCTTGCAGCTATCTCTGCTCGTAGTCGCGGCGCTCCAGCACCCGTTACGCGTTTGTCGCAGCGGCGTGCTCGTCGCTCACCCAGACGCCTGATCACCGAGGTCGTCGCGCTGGCGGCTGTCTTTATGCTGGCCTTGCTCGGGGCATCACAACTCTTAACGCAGTGGGTACAACCACAATTCGCTTTACCAAACAGTCTCTCCTGGAATGGCTATGTCCTCTATCACACTCAAACGGAGAGGAGTGCGAACGGGGATAAAATGGTGGTAAAGAGCTATTATGATCTTGGCAGCGGTAGTATGAATGTGGAAACGACAATGGATGGGAAGCTCGATGTGGTGGCGGTCACTGATAGTAAAAAAGTGCTTGGAATGGATATGATGAATCATGTGGCGGAGTGGGATGCGAACGAATGGATTGCGGATGAACCAACATTTAATCTGACCCAGTTACGCAAGGATTTGACCACAGGTCGCGCTGTCTATCTTGGCAAGAGTACCTTCGACGGGAAGCCCGTCTATCGCGTACGCAATACCGATGGTACGGTCCTGCTGCTCGATATGGATTATATGCCCGTCAACGTGCTGGAAAGCTCTGCGACGCCGGGAACTGCGAAGCCAATGTTCGATACGTTCCAGGTGCTTTCTACCCAAAAGGTCCCCGATTCTACCTGGGATATGACGGTGCCTTCAGGCTTTAAGCTTGGCAAGATGCCAGAAAGACCCTGATTGTATTGCCTCTTTCTGGCTCTGCCCTGCTTCTATCGTTAATATTGGTTTCTCAAAAATAAATAGTCAAAAAGTTAATGTAGCTGCAATAAAAATTCGTAAAAAGATTGTTAAAATAAACCGGGAAAATGGTTCGTAACAGAGCCACTTTCCCGGTTTATTTGATAGCCTTTATCAATAGCTTTCCAGAACGGTTGACAAACTGCCAGGGGCTTGTTATCCTTAGAGAAAGAGTTCAGGAAAGAAGAGATGGCTGTGGTCATACAGGCAGCTTCTCAGCAAGATATTTGAGAGGAGAGCAATCATGGCAGAATCGTGGCGTAGGCCAGCGGCGAGAAGCGCCGGTTATGGTCGTACTGCCTGTCTGCCTGCCAGTTGCTTTGCCGCACATCAGACAACTTCGACCACTTCTAGCTTCGCACCTGTACACTATCAAGACACCTGCACAAATCGGCAGGTGTCTTTCTTTATCCTGGTTATCGCTGCCGTATCGCTTGCGCTGCATCTTATTGTAGCTGTACAGCTCGTCCTTCTTGCAGGGCTGCTTATTAGCCTTACAGAGCAGGTAGGACTTGTCGGGTTGCTTACCCACAGACTACAGGGAGGAGAGCGCAGGCGTTAAGCTGACAGAGCATTGCAGATCGTTTGTTGAGGACCTCCCACTGTGGGAGGTCCTCTTTTTATATGTCCCAGATTGGAGAAATATATGACTGATATATTGTCAGGCATACAACAGGATACCCAAACATCTATCATTCAGGTGGAGGCGCTGGAGACGCTGACCGGCAGCCACCTGCTCTGTCAATCGTTGATCCGCGAGGGCGTTGACACATTCTATGGCTATCCTGGCGGCGTGCTTGTTCCGTTTTATGATGCGCTCACCTCATATCCCACGCTCCATCATGTTCTGGTTAGACATGAGCAGGCGGCGGCTCACGCGGCTGATGGTTATGCACGAGCGACGGGCAAAGTCGGCGTCTGTATCGCCACCAGCGGTCCCGGTGCGCTCAATCTTGTGACGGGGCTGGCCACCGCCTACGCCGATTCTATCCCACTGGTTGCCATTACCGGACAGGTGGCCCGCCAGCAGATCGGGCGCGATGCGTTTCAGGAGACCGATATCATCGGCGTGACCCAGCCCGTCACCAAATATACAATGCAGGTTCGTGAGACGAGCGAGATTTCTGCCGCGCTGCATGAGGCGTTTCAGATTGCGCGGAGCGGGCGTCCTGGCCCGGTGGTTGTGGATATTCCCAAAGATGTGCTCTTCGATACGGCACTCCCTACAACACTGATCACGCAGACCGCTCTCGATACAGCTCCAGCCACAACAGCGGCTCCGGCAGAGCATCTCGTTGCCCAGGCCGCCGAGTTGATCGCCAGAGCAGAGCGTCCCCTGATTATGGCAGGGCATGGCGTCATTCTCTCAAATGCGTATGAAGCATTGCGTCAGTTTGCTGAGAAGGCCGATATCCCGGTGATTACGACGCTGCTCGGTATCAGCGCTTTTTCAGCAAGCCATCCGCTCTTTATCGGCATGCCTGGCCTGCATGGGGCCGCTCATGTCAACCGGGCGATTGGGCAGGCTGACATGATTGTTGGCGTTGGCTTGCGCTTTGACGATCGAGTGACGGGCAAGGTGAGCGATTTTGCTCCTCACGCGCGGATCATCCACATCGATATCGATCCCTCAGAGATGCATAAAGTCAAGGTGGCAAGCGTGCCGTTGGTTGCCGATGCCGGTGTGGCGCTGGCAGCACTGCATGAGCAGATTGAGCCGCTGGATCATGGTGAGTGGCTGCGAGAGATTCGTCGCTGGCAATTTACAGACGAGGCGCTTGCTCGTAGGACGTTTGATGAGTCGCTGCCCGATCCAATCAGCATTCTCAACGCAATCCACGCGGCGACAGATGGGAAGGCTATCCTGGTCACTGATGTTGGGCAGCATCAGATGTGGGTGGCCCGCCACTATCCCTGGACGCGGCACAACAGCCACATCACCTCCGGCGGTGCGGGGACGATGGGTTTTGCTTTGCCTGCCGCATTAGGCGTGAAAATGGGGCTGCCTGCTTCCTCGGTCTGGGTGGTTGCTGGCGACGGCGGTATCCAGATGAACATTCAAGAACTGGCAACTTTGCAGCAGGAGGGCGTGGATATCAAGATCGTAATTATGAATAATGGTTATCTGGGCATGATCCGCCAGCTACAGCAGTTCTTCTATGGTGGCAACTATTCGGAGGCACCGATCAGCAGCCCCGATTATGTTCGACTCGCCGATGCCTATGGCATGCAGGGCATACGGGTTACCAGACGCGAGGAGGTTGCCGCCGCAATCCAGACGGCAATGGAGACGCCCGGAAATGTGTTGCTCGATTTTGTGATCGAGGCGCAGGCCAACGTCTATCCGACCGTGATCCCCGGCAAAGGCATCACCGAAATGATCGAATAAATTACGCGCTGACATAACGATACAGGGCCGTCTTGCCGCCGACAAAGCTGCGGAGCCAGAGGACCGCACCATTGCTGGTGCCGGTGGGCGTGACGGCCAGCAGGTCGCCGGATTGGGGCGGCTGCGTGACATCGCTCCACTGCTTGTTGGTGGGATCGTAGCGTCGAATGGCGGCGTTGTTGCCGCTGGCACCGGAGAGGGCGTAGAGCTGGCCGTTCTCAGTGCTAAACCAGCCATGTACAAAGCCGCTCGTTCCCTGTATTTGTAGTGCGGTCTGCCAGTTTGCACCGCCATCGCTGCTGGTGCGGATGCGGAACGAGATAGGCGCGACCGCCGACGACATGGGGACAGATGTCTCACTGGAGGCTCTGTTGCCTGTCGCCTCGCCGATGTAGAGCGTTGCTGGTTGATTGCTAGCCAGTTGCAGCGTGCTATCAGGCAGTACGTCGTTGAGCAGTGGTTGCCAGTTTGCACCGCCATCGGTCGTCTTATAGAGGGTCATGAGCGCTGTCTTTGCGCCGGGCGTGATGCCTGGTTCGCTCAGGCGTGGCGGCGCACCAGCAAGCTCGTAGATGGTGTTTGTATTGCCAGGATCGATGGCGTAGTCGTGGACGATAAGCGTGGTGGAGGCAGCAGCATTGGTAATGGGTGTCCAGGTCTTACCCCCATCGTTGCTGCGAACCAGACGCGATGGCGTTGTGGTGGAGAGCTGCGTGACGTTGGAGACCAGCGGCGAGGTCCACTGAATGCCGAAGAGGTCGTGGCCCACCTGTCGCAATTGTTGCACATGCCACGGAACGGCGGCCTGCCCATCCTGCAATTTGGGTTGTAGTGTCTGCCAGGTTTTGCCGCCATCGCTGCTATGTTTGAGCACATCGGGCGTGTTGCCCCCGCTCGGTGTGCCAGCGGTCACGATAGAGAGTTCGTTGCTGTTCGTGGGATTGATCGCCAGCTGGCAGAAGTCGCGCAACGTGATCTGCTTGTTCAGATCTTGCCAGTGAGCGCCAAAATCGTCGCTGCGCAAGAGCATATAGTGGGGCGCTGATCCCTGCGGTTGAGAATACGGAGAAGCGCATGCGTAGACAAGTGCCGGATTGTTTGGAGCGGCCTCCAGCGCCGAGAAAATATAGTGATTGTCCAGATTGACCCATTGCCCGGCTGGTGGCGGCGTGCTCATGGGTGAGCTGGCACGATTGGTGATGCCACGCAGGACGAAAAGGATGATGCTGGTGCCGATGATGAGCAGGACCACCAGGATAGCCCCCATGCCAGTGAGCCAGGATTTGCGCGAAGGGGTAGCTCGTTGCCGTTCTGCTGAGCTATGCTGATCTCGTGCTTTCAACTGATGCTTCTGCATCTTGCCCTCCTGCTTTCTCTGGATCGCTGGCATTGCCGTAAATAGAACCATCTGAGAAGAAGACGATGGGCCGGGCAAGAAAGTTCCAGAAGATTCGGTCTGGTTCGTTGGGTCGAGATTTGCTATGATAGGGGGTGGCGATGATGGCACCGAGAAAGCGTGAGCAACTTGTGATTGCTGCCTGAAACATGCCCGTACTTCGTTCGTTGTTATCAATAGAACAAACATATCGGGGCAGGAAGTGTCCCACAGAAGCCGGTTTCCTTGTGTGGAGAGGAACTCATTCTGTAGAAGCTCCTGCATTCGTGCATGGGGTGCTTCACATATTGGGAGCGATGGTAGGTTCCTACAAGCATTGACACACGCACCTGATTAGGAATACTATGGGCGCATAACCAGTTGTGCTATGCAAACAGTAACTGAGAAAGCCAATCAATCCTGATTGACGAGATTGAGGAACATTACATCATGTCACAGAGGCAAAACGGCAACCGGGAAGGTCCCCGCGTGGACAATGATGACGATTTAGAGCAGCTCCTTGAGGGTGGTGTCACTCTGCATGAAGTGCAGGGAAAAGACACTGCAGCGGCATCTCTTGCTGTTGAGGACGACGAGGAGGCTGAAGACGTGCTGCCGGACACCGACGTTCAGGGAGCATTAGGACTCTACGCGGAGGCTGCACAGGATATGGCTACGGCCTCTCTGGAATTAAGCCTGGGGCGGCATTTTGCCTGTGTTGATTACTGTAATCAGGTCGCGGAAAAAGCGGCGCAGGCCGTTAGCCTGGTGCGTTATGGCCGACGTTCGCGCTACGATCACGATCTACGAGCGTTGGGAGCACTGGTTGGTGCGCCGGAAGATATTCAGGTGGAGATGGAGCGGCTCACTCCTTTTCATCCCGAAGCCTTTTACGCGGAAACGCCCCCGGAAGAGGCCGACGAGGTTATTAGCGCTGAAGAAGCCAGTCATTATGTACAATGTACACGGATGATACTGCGTTGGGCCAGAAACGTTGTCCTTAGTGCGTAAAGTTCGATTCAAGAAGCAGAGAGCTGTCTAACAGAAACGCGCGGTAGCAAAGGCACTCTGGCTACCGATTTTCCATGTTAGAGCGCATCTACATGCAAGCAGCCCGTTGTCGCTCAAACCGATTTGAGAGCAATGGGTCTGGTAGGGGCGAAGGTTCGTCTATACCAGGTCTGCAAAGCTCGTTTTGCCCAAAAAACAAGTTGGAGGATATTTAATGACGCAACAGATCACCCATTCGGAGTTGGATGAGGCGGTGAAGCAATCACCTCGTAAATGGGTTTACCTTTTTAGCGAAGGCAACGCCACGATGCGCGAACTACTCGGTGGTAAAGGCGCGGGTGTTGCGGAAATGACCAATGCCGGGTTGCCGGTGCCTCCGGGTTTCACCATCACCACTGAGGCATGTAACGGCTATTATGAAGACAACAAGCAGTTCCCAAAGGGCGTCTGGGAGCAGGTGCTGGCTGCATTGAAGGTTGTTGAGCAGCAGACCGGTAAAGGCTTTGGTAATAAAGAGAATCCACTGCTGGTGTCGGTTCGTTCCGGTGCCAAGTTTTCCATGCCCGGCATGATGGATACGGTCCTCAACCTCGGCATCAATGATGAGACGGTGCATGGGTTGATTGCTCTGACCGGCGACGAGCGCTTCGCCTACGACGCTTATCGTCGCTTTATCCAAATGTTTAGCAAGATTGTGCTCGATGCCGATCCACGCGATTTCGAGCATGTGCTTGAGACTTATAAAGAGCGGGAAGGCGTCAAGACCGATGCTGAAATCTCGGCTGCGGCGCTCAAGCAGATCGTAGTTGAGTTTAAGCAGGTGGCTGAGAAATCATCGGGTCAGTCTTTCCCCACCGACGTATACGACCAGCTGCACAAGGCCATTGAGGCCGTCTTCTCCTCCTGGAACAACAAACGCGCAATCGACTATCGCAACTTCAACAAGATCCCCCACAGCCTCGGTACCGGCGTCAACGTGCAGACGATGGTGTTCGGTAACATGGGTAATGATAGCGGCACCGGCGTTGCCTTCACCCGCAACCCCAGTACCGGCGAGAAAGTGCTGTACGGTGAGTATCTGCTCAACGCCCAGGGTGAGGACGTGGTGGCCGGTATTCGCACGCCATCAAAGATCAGCCGCTTGCATGAAGACCTGCCCGCCGTGTTCGAGCAGTTCCAGCAGATTGCGGAGCGCCTCGAAAAGCACTATCGCGATATGCAGGACCTGGAGTTCACGGTTGAAAAGGGCCGCCTCTACATGTTGCAGACCCGCTCCGCCAAGCGCAATGCACAGGCAGCTGTCAAGGTCGCCGTTGATATGGTCCGTGAGGGCTTGATCAGCGAGGAAGAGGCCGTCAAACGCGTCGAGCCGAGCCAGGTCTATCAGTTGTTGCTGCCTCGCTTCGATGAGGCCGACAAGAAACGCGCTACCGGCGAGGGCCGCTTGCTGGCAAAAGGCTTGAACGCCTCTCCGGGTGCTGCCGCTGGTAAAGCTGTTTTCGATGCCGATACCGCCGAGGATCTGGGCAAGAAAGGTGTGCCGGTCGTGCTGGTGCGTCCTGAGACCAGCCCTGATGATGTGCATGGTATGCTGGTGGCAAAAGGTATCCTCACCGCTCGTGGTGGTGCGACCAGCCACGCCGCCGTTGTGGCTCGCGGCCTGGGCCTTCCCTGTGTTGCTGGTACCGAGACCCTGCGCGTCAGCGAGAGCGAGAAGCTGTTCCGCGTGACTGGCACCGATATTGTCGTCAAAGAGGGTGATGATCTCTCCATCGATGGTGGCACCGGCGAGGTCTTCAAAGGCATCATCAAGACCGTTGATCCCGATTTCGACAAAGAAGAGGATCTCAAAGCCCTGTTGATCTGGGCCGACAAGTTCCGCAAACTGGGCGTCTGGGCCAACGCGGATTATCCACGCGACGCCAAACGCGCCGTCACCTTTGGCGCTGAGGGCATCGGCCTCTGCCGCACCGAGCATATGTTCATGGAGCAGGAGCGCCTGCCCATCGTGCAGAAGATGATCCTGGCAAAGACCAGCGAAGAGCGTGTAGCAGCGCTTGATCAGCTGCTGCCGTTCCAGCGTGCCGACTTCAAAGGTCTCTTCGAGTCAATGGTCAACCCCAAGACCGGCGAAGGCTACCCTGTCGTGATTCGCCTGATCGATCCGCCGCTGCACGAATTCCTGCCCTCCTATGAGGAGCTGCTGGTAGACGTGACGCGCCTGGAGACTCAGGGTGGTCATGAGCAGGAACTGGCTGAGAAGAAGGCCATGCTGGAGGCCGTTGGTGCGATGCGCGAGATGAACCCCATGCTGGGTCTGCGCGGTTGCCGCCTGGGTCTGCTCTTCCCGGAGATCAACGTCATGCAGACTCGTGCGATCCTGGAGGCTGCGGCACAGGTTGCGAAGGCCGGCACCAAAGTCTATCCCAAGATCATGATCCCGCTGGTTGGCCATGTCAACGAGTTGAAGGAAGTGCGCCGTCAGCTTGAGGCGGTGGCGCAGGAGATCGCCGGTGAGCTTGGTGGCGCAATCGATTACAAGTTCGGCACGATGATCGAACTGCCTCGCGCCGCTCTAACCGCCGATCAGATCGCGACCCAGGCCGATTTCTTCAGCTTTGGCACAAACGATCTCACGCAGACCACGTTTGGCTACAGCCGCGACGACGCAGAGGGCAAGTTCTTGCTGCGCTACGTTGAGGGCCTGGACGAGCCGGGCGCGAAGGAGAAGGTGAAGATCCTGCCGGTCAACCCCTTCCAGACGCTCGACCGCGATGGCGTTGGTCAACTGGTTGCGATGGCCGTTGAGAAGGGCCGCCGCACCAACCCCAACATCGAGCTGGGCATCTGTGGTGAGCATGGTGGCGATCCTGATAGCATCGAGTTCTGCAATCAGGTTGGCCTCAACTATGTGAGCTGCTCGCCCTTCCGTGTCCCGGTGGCGCGTCTGGCAGCTGCTCAGGCCGCTCTCAGCCGTGCTGAGAAAGACAAATAAGTCGTATCGATAACGCGAAGGTGGGCATCCGTATGGATGCCCACTTTTTTGTTCTGCTTGCATGAATTGACGGGGCTTTTGGGGCCGTTTGCTGTAACGAGCGTGCGTGAAGAGCGTTGTACATAATGTGTCAGGTTTTTGCATCTTCAATCGTCCTGTTTGGAGGGAGTTTTATTGTCATCCCCTCTGATGCTTGCTATAATGGTTGGGTATTCGCCTGGCATTAAAGGAGCAAGAGGCTTATGATTGATCCTGTCGGTCAACAAATTGGAAATTATCGCCTGGTACGCCTTTTAGGACGAGGTGGATTTGCGGATGTCTATCTTGGAGAACATGTTCACTTACGTACCCAGGCGGCGATCAAGATATTACAGATGCGGCTGGCAGAGGAACACGCCGAATCGTTCATTAATGAGGCGCGGACTATTGCGCATCTGGTCCATCCCAATATTGTGCGCGTCCTCGATTTTGGCGTGCATAATGCAGTGCCGTTTCTGGTGATGGATTATGCGCCCGGCGGCACTATAAGGCGGCGTATGCCAGCTGGCAAACCGTTGCCACCAGCCGATCTCTTTCCTTTTATTGCGCAGGCGACAGCGGCGTTGCAATATGCCCATAACCGCAAGCTGATGCATCGCGATATCAAACCAGAAAATCTATTGATTGGCGTCAATGGCGAGGTGCTGTTGAGCGATTTTGGCCTTGCCCTTGTCTCGCAGAGTACCAGTTCTCGCGCGGCTGGAGGTGGTCGCGATTTTTCGGGTACGGCGACCTATATGGCCCCGGAGCAGGCGCGAGGCAATCCACGTCCAGCCAGCGATCAATATGCGCTGGGCATCGTTGTTTTTGAGTGGCTGACGGGTACACGCCCATTTGAGGGGACGTTTATTGAGGTCGCGACTCAACAGGTGCTAGCCCCTGTCCCATCGTTGCGCGAGAAGAACCCAGCGATCTCGCCGGCCCTTGAAGAGGTCGTTATGCGGGCGATGGCGAAGGAGTATCAGCAGCGGTTTTCGAACGTGCAGGAGTTTGCGGCTGCCCTGGCGCAGGTGTGTGAGCGGGAGGGGTTGATCTCCGCTCAGATGGCGCAGGCAGCTCAAGTTGTGGCGGTTTCACCGGCCATGCCAGGAGCATCGGCGCTAGGCAATGTTTCGCAGCAACTGACCTATCTCCAATCGGTAAAGAGCCAGGGATTACAGCAATCTCCACACACTCCACCTCCTAACATCGCTTCAGAGGGACCATTTCTCTCAACGTCGTCGGATCAAGATTATGCAACGGAGATGATCGCGAAGCCGCAAATCTCCCCGCTATCGCTTATGCAGAAACCTTCACAAAAGCTGCAACAACCATTCAATGGAGCGACAGGATCAACAGCTTCATCGCAACAGCTACAAAAGTCGTCGCATACTGCATCGTCGTCGGCTCCCTCTTCGCAACAACTCGGTTGGCAGCCACCTGCTGCCCCGGATGTATCGGCGGATCAGACATTTATGATGCTTTCATCGATGAACAATCCTGCGCTGGCTGCGAAGGCGTTGAAACGGGCTTCTCACACCAATAAGCTGTTGCTTGCTGTCAGTTTATTTCTGGTCTGCGTACTTGTGGTGGGTGGAGGAGCCGGTTGGTATTTTATGCATAGAAATGGGCGCTCGGTTCAGGTTCCACCACCGATCACTAGAGGGACAAATAAGGGAAACTCTACAGGACAGCCCCGACAAGATGGCACGGCGGGCGGAAAGCAACCGGCCCAGCCCACTGCTACTCCACAGGTGAACAATCCAACCGGAGGCCCTCAAGAAGCCAATCCTTACAATCCGTCGATGGGTACATTGATTGTGAACGATCCTATGACCAGCAACCAGCTCAAGTGGGATGATGGCGACCCCTGTAAGATCGACAAAGATGGATATTATATCGGTGTATCGGCACCGCAATCGACCATTTGTTATGCTCATGCAACTGACTTCGCCAATTTCACCTACGAGGCACAGATGAGTTTCTTGAAGATGGATGATACAAACTCTTATGCAGTCACCACCGGCCTTGTATTTCGTGGCGATAATGATACTGGTGCCTCGTTTCGTATTGAAGTAAATCAATATGGGAAAATTATTCCTCTTGTGTGTAAGGCGGCAGATGCCTGCACAGTTTTTGACAATCAAGCACGACCAGCAGATGATAATCAGGGACAGTTAACAAACAATAGCCCGCAACAACCATCTACTGGTTTCAACAACGGCCTTGAGCAGGTCAACAAGCTGGCAGTGGTTGCTGATAATAACACTGTCGTCTTTTATATCAACGGACAGGAGGTTTTTAGCACGAAACAAGCCACTTTCCCCAAACATGGCATGATTGGCATCTATTTGAGGGACGACAATAAAGTCGGTAGTGCTGTCGCTCTTTTCAGGAATGTCAGGGTATGGCAAGCGTCATAGCTAACGGGCGACGATATTAATCAGGCGACCAGGAACGTAGACTACACGTTGCACCTGTTGATTGTTAATAAAGTGCTGCACCTTGTCGCTCGTCAGTGCCTCGCGTTGAATATCCTCTTTAGAGGCGTTGTGGCTTACCTCTATGCAGTCGCGCACGCGTCCGTTGACCTGCACGATCAGCGTGATGCTCTCTGTATGCAGAGCGGCGGGATCGTAGCCGGGCCACGCTGCTTTATGGATCGAGAAGGCGTTGCCCATGCGTTCCCACAGCTCTTCGGTCAAGAAGGGTGCGAATGGAGCCAGCAACAGCAGCAGCGTTTGCAGTTCCGAGCGCGTCACCAGTTCTCGTCGAGCCTCCAGCGTGTTGAGATACTCCATCAATGCTGCGATGGTGGTGTTATATTTTAAGGCGGCAACCTCTTCTGTAACGCGCTTGATGGTCTGGTGTTGAACACGTTTCGCCTCACCCTGTGGTTCTTGTTTGGCGGCATTGTGTGTGCGTGTGGTAACAAGCTGCCAGACGCGATCCAGAAAGCGCACGACGCCGCCAATGCCGCGATCGCTGAAATCTCCCCCCATCTCGTATGGACCCATAAACATCAGATAGATGCGGAAAACATCGGTCCCGAACTGGGCGATATAGTCGTCGGGATTGATCACGTTGCCCCGCGATTTGGCAATCTTTGCGCCATCTTTGGTGATGATGCCATGAGCGCGGAAGCGCTTGAAAGGCTCGTCGAAAGGCAGGTGTCCCAGATCATGTAGCGCCATCGTGATGAAGCGAGCATACATCAGGTGCAGAACGCTATGCTCTGGCCCACCAATATACATATCAACCGGCAGCCATTTGCGGGTCAGGGCTGGATTCCAGGATTGCGTTTCGTCGTTGGAAGAGGGATAGCGCAGGAAGTACCAGGCAGAGTCCAGGAAGTTGTCGTTGACATCCGTTTCGCGGCGTGCAGGCTTGCCACAGATGGGGCAGGTGGTCTGCACAAAGCTCTCGATTGCCGCCAGTGGCGAGGAACCCGTTCCCGTTGGTTGCCAGTCCTCCACATCGGGCAGCAGCACTGGCAACTGATCCTCTGGCACGGGGACGGCCCCATGTTCAGGACAGTAGATGATGGGAATGGGCGGCCCCCAGTAGCGTTGCCGACTGATCAGCCAGTCGCGTAGGCGATATTTGATGCCGTGCTGCCCCAGTTGTCGCTGCTCAACCTCGGCCATGATCGCCTGGGACGCTTCAGCCGAGGTCATGCCCGAAAACTGGCCCGAATCGACCACCACTCCTGGCTGCACAAATGCTCCCTGCTCGATATCCACATTGCTTTGAACTGGCTGTACCACCACGCGAATCGGCAGGTTCAGCGCGTGGGCAAACTCCCAGTCGCGTTCGTCGTGGGCAGGGACGCCCATCACTGCGCCAGCACCATAGCCACCCAGCACAAAATCGGCGACGTAGATCGGGATGCGTTCGTTAGTAAAGGGATGTTGGGCGTAGGCTCCGGTGAAGACGCCGGTCATGGCGCGTTCGTCTGCTTCGGTCAGGCGTTCCGCTTGCTGCTGATAGGCTGCTACCGCGTCGTGATAGGCTGGTTGTGTGATGCTGTCAATCAAGGGGTGGTGTGGTGCCAGGGCAACAAAGGTCACGCCGAAGATGGTATCGGGCCGCGTGGTGTAGACCTGGATCTCCTTTTCTGGTTGATCGACAACGGCCATCGCGAACTCCAGTCCTTCAGAGCGGCCAATCCAGTTGCGTTGCAGCGCCTTGACGCGCTCGGACCAGTCCAGATGCTCCAGATCGTCCAGCAACTTTTGCGCATAATTGGTGATTTTCAAAAACCACTGTTCCAGCCAGCGCTTCTCAACGATGTTGCCGCAGCGCTCACAGTGTCCATTGATGACCTGTTCGTCGGCCAGCACCGTTTTGTCAAAGGGACACCAGTTGACGGGAGCGGCGCGGCGTTCGGCCAGCCCGCCCTTAAACAGCTGGACAAAGATCCATTGTGTCCAACGATAATAATGGGGATCGGTCGTATTCAGTTCGTGCGACCAATCGAAGCGGTTGCCGATGCGCTTGAGCTGCTCTTCGCGGAACCGTGTAACATTCTGTCTGGTCAGGATGCGTGGGTGAATGCCTTTCTTGATCGCGAAGTTCTCGCTATGAATGCCGAAGGCG
>JAICIM010000704.1 GCA_025928885.1 Ktedonobacteraceae bacterium
AATGCTCGATGCGATTTTTTCCATCCACGCTTTGCCCCACCAGCTCCGCAATCCACGGATGGCTCGTCTTGAAGTCGTTGAGAGCTGCCTTGTGTTCGACCCCATCGGGGAAGCGCTGCAAGTAGCGTGCGACGAGGTTATGCGACCCTTCGACGACGACAGTTCCGCCCGCGTGCTCGGCGACATCGGAAAAGACGCAGAGAAGCAGCAAGCCCTGATCCGGGCTGTCAACATAATGACGAAACTGTTGACCGTCCCAATGCCAGCCCTCTGTCGGCACGTCCCAGGGCCTATCCGCGCCAACCGCAAAGTTGACCGGCCACCAGCCCCAGCCCTCCGTCTTATAGCTGTCGCGTTTGGCCCAGCGCCCGCGCCCGATCAGATCCTCGATGGCGTCGGCCAGGCGCTCGGTGGCGCATGCTTGAAATACAGGAGTGTTATACGACTCTCTGAGGTGTACCCGGGGAATCGTCCAGCTGGCACGATCGTTTCTGAGGACGCCCTGCTTCTCGACCTGCTGCCAGACGGCATCTTGCACGGCCAGCGCCTTCTCGCGTGGAATGGCCTCTGTGAGTTTCACATAGCCATACTCAATAAAGTGTTCGACCTGTGCTTCTGAGAGAACTTTCAGATCCATTGAATCCTCCATGTCGCCATATGCGGCGAGAACATCGCTGCTTCTCGCGTCCAATTTGCACATATAGCATCTTTTATAGCGTGAATGCAAGAGGTATGCATCAAACAGAGCAACAAGCTGTGAGATAGGATTTATTCCCTTTATGTGGGGTGGTGGTAGATTTTGGAGTAATAATCTATAGAGAAGAAAGCAGACATAGATAGCTTGCACATGCCTGCTTCCACTATTATGCGAAGTATAGATGGAGAAGCTTCGTAGCCGCGCGACTTTATCGCGCTTGTACGAAGAGGCGCGATAAAGTCGCGCGGCTACGACATGGAGGCTCCTGCAATAATTTGTTGGCTCTTCATTTGGGATTGGAATGCGCATCATGTAACGAGATCTGTCTGTTTGGCGTGTCTATTAAAGGCCAACTGGAGAGCCTTACACGTTTTTTGTCTATTGACACCCTTAGAACTGGAAAGTATGTATTTCTGGCATGTTGTCAGACGATTGCTTATTGTAACGACATATTGAGGAGTTACTATGTTTCACCATGTCAAGGAATTGCAGTTTAATGCACGTGTATCCGGGCCTGATCCGCGCTTTGCTACCTTGCTCTTGGAGCAGTTTGGCGGCGCAAATGGCGAACTGAAGGCTGCTATGCAGTACTTTGTCCAGGCGTTCTCAGTACGCCAGCCCTATCCCGACAAATATGATCTGTTGATGGATATCGCGACCGAAGAGTTTAGCCATCTCGAAATCGTCGGAGCCACGATCACTATGCTGCTCGCTGGCGTGAATGGAGAACTGAAAGACGCTGCCGAACGTAGCGATCTGATGCGCCTGCTCCAGGGCAAGAGTGAGCGCGAACAGCTCATTCAAGAGGCGGCCACCGCACCCCAGTTTCTCTCGCTCACTGGCGGCGGTCCCGCTGTAACCAACAGCCAGGGCGTTCCCTGGAGTGGTGCCTATGTCAATGCGAATGGCGATCTTACGGTCGATCTACGCTCCAACATTGCCGCCGAGTCTCGCGCCAAGATCATCTATGAGTATCTCATGCAGTTTACCGGAGATCCGCTTGTCATAGAGAGCCTCTCGTTCTTGATGACGCGCGAAATCGCGCATATGCAGATGTTCACCGCCGCCCTTGACACCATCCAACCCAACTTCCCTCCGGGCATTTTACAGGGCGATCCTCGCTATACCCATACCTACTTCAATATGTCCAACGGACGCAGCTCACGTGGTCCCTGGAACCAGGGGCAGGGTCCGTGGGGACCGGGCGAGAGCTGGGAGTTTATCTCCGATCCGATCCAGGAAGTGATGCAGACACAGGGCAATACGCAGTTGCCTGTCAAGGGAACAAACCTAACCCCCGAAGAGGTGCTGAAGAAAAACAAGTTGCAAAGTCAGCAGCGCAGCGCCGAAATCGATAAGGCCATCAAATCTCAGCAAAACCCCTGGAGCTTCTCAAGTAAACCATAGTCGAAATATGGAATACATTCAGGAGGGCAAGCTTTTACGGCCTGTCCTCCGCTCTTATCGTCGTCTCTATGTCAGTTATTTCTGATGAGATAGCCCATTTTCAGGAGGTCTCCTGTGTCGATACATGAGCAGATGGCAGCGATGCCGAACAGAGACGCGGAAGGAAGTAGCGATGCCGGACAGGCTCTCGTGCAGGTCGAGTATTTTACAGATCCCCTGTGCTCCTGGAGTTGGGCCTTCGAGGTCCAGTGGCGTCGCCTCCGCTATGAGTGCGCCGAACGCCTGAGCTGGCGCTATCGCATGGGTGGCCTGATCGCGAGCTGGCGCAGCTATGACGATCCACTCAACGATATCCGCAGCCCCGCACAGATGGGACCGCAGTGGTTCGAGGTCCACGAGATGTCGGGCATGCCACTGGACGATCACCTCTGGCAGAGCGATCCGCCCGCCTCGTCGTATCCCGCCTGTATCGCCGTCAAAGCTGCCGAACGCCAGGGAGCAACCGCTGTAGAAGCGTATCTGCGGCGATTGCGCGAGGCCGTGATGATGGAGCGGCGCAATATTGCTCGTCACGATATCTTGCTTGCGGTGGCGCAAGAGACCGCCGCCGCTGGTCTGTTTGATCTCGACCGCTTCTGCGATGATCTGGATGCCGCCGAGCCAACCGATAGCTTTCGCCAGGATCTCCGCGACGCTGCATACTACGGCATCGGGCGCTTCCCGACGCTGATCCTGCATCGCTACGATGGACGCGGCATCGTGCTTGTCGGCTATCGTCCCTATGAAGCGCTCAAAGCAGCCATAGAGCATCTCGTGCCAGGCATTACCCAACCACCAGAGATGCCACCAGAAGAGTTGGCCGTTGCCTATGTGACGCGCTGGGGACGGGTCGTTGCCCGCGAACTGATGGAGGTGCTGGGGTACACCGATCTCGATCAAGTCGAAAAGCTATTGGAATCGCTTGTTGCCAGTGGACGGCTTATACGTACCGACGATGCACCTATCTATCTGAATTGTTCGTAGTTGCGCGACTTTATCGCGCTCGTGGCCCAATTGAGGATGCTGAACTGAGCGTTCGTAGCCGCGGGGCGGTGTGGCGCCAGGGTGGACAAACACCAAACAGGGACCCAGCGCGGAAAAATAACGCGACAACCGAAACAAAAACACGGGGGGGTTGTG
>JAICIM010000105.1 GCA_025928885.1 Ktedonobacteraceae bacterium
GCGCGACTGTATCGCGCCTTGTGCCACACTTGACGCTGGGGGCGAAGCGCGATACAGTCGCGCGGCTACGAAACACGTAGAGCGTTACGGATTATCCGGTTCATCTTCATTAAGAGATACGGTGATATGTTACAAAGCAGCAAAGCAGCAGAGCAGCATGGGGGCTGAGCTTTTGCAACCTCCATGCCGCTATGATCGGGTTAGTCCCAGGAGACGTGCAGCAGTGCCTCACTCTCTGGCTCGTGCTGCGTCAAGATGCCGTCGCGGAGTTCCCAGATGTCACCACCGAAATGTTGGATAAACCAGCGATCGTGCGAAATGACGATGACGGGGCCGGGGAAGGCTCGTAGCGATGCCTCGAACGATTCCAGCACATCCAGGCTGATATAGTTCGTCGGCTCATCCAGCAGCAACATGTTCGGTCCCCAGGCCATCAACCGGGCAATCTCCAGCTTGCGTTGCTGACCGAGGCTGAGCTGACCAACCAGCTTGTGCATATCCTCAAGGCGGAACAGGCCGTAACCAATCAAACGGCCAATAAACTCGCTCTCGTAACCGATCTGATCGTAGCGATAGGTCTCGATCACCGTTTTTGTGGGATCGAGTGCTGGCTCCTGGGGCAGATAACCGATGCGGGCGCTCGGCACCACACGCACCTCGCCCTCATCCGGCTCCGCAAGGCCCTGCATCAGCTTAAACAGCGTCGTTTTGCCAGCGCCATTGGGACCGGTGAACAGCAGCCGCGTCCTGGCACCGAGCGTCATAGTGACATCGCGAAAAAGCACGCGGCTGCCGAAGCCCTTGCTGACGTGCGCAAGCTGCATGACCACCTGCGACGCCATGCCCTCGACGTTGAAATGTGAATTGACCTGCAACGATTCGGGCGGCTTAGGAATTGGATCGGCCTCAATGCGCTCCAGACGCATCTCCACAGCCCCGAGCTTGCTAGAAGAAGCCCGTTGCGCCTTCTGCTCATGCCCGAAACGAGCCATCTTGTCATTGTCGCGTGACGGCCCAAAATGGGTGCGGCTGGCCTGCTGGCGCAGTTCGCGTATACGTCTACGTAATTCCTGAATCTCTTCCTGTTGTTGCTCGTATTCCTCCTGCCACTTTGCTCGCTCGCTGGCTTTGGTCGCCATATAGGCATCGTAGTTGCCGCTGTAGCTGCGAAGCTGGTGTCTGTGCTCATCGATCTCAAAAATCTGGTTGATGGCCCGATTGAGAAACTGACGGTCGTGTGAAACCACCAGCACCGCGCCGTGATAGCTGGCGAGGTAGCTTTCCAGCCATTCCATACTGGCAAAGTCCAGATGGTTCGTCGGCTCGTCCAGCAGCAATACATCGGGAGAGCGCAGCAGCAGCGCGGCCAGCCCGACACGCGCCTTCTCGCCTCCTGAGAGCGTCTGCACGCTACGTGTGCGGGGCAGGTAATCAAGATGCAGCCCCGCCAGCACGCGCTCGATCTGATAGTTGAGATCATAGCCGCCGCGCTCCTGAAATTGCGTGGAGACGCTACTATATTCGTTTAACAGCGCTTCAAGTTGCTCCTCCGCAGTTATACTCATCAGGTGCTCAAGCTGCCGCATCCGTAGCTCCAGCTGTCGCAGATTACCGACGGCCTCCTGAATCAGATCATCGATGCTGCTCCCGGCGAAATCGGGCGTGGATTGGGGCAGATAGCCAGAGGCGGCGGCGGGACCATAGGCAAAGGTGCCGCTATCAACCTCCTCCTGTCCCGTGAGCAGGCGGAGCAACGTCGATTTGCCCACACCATTTGGCCCGACAATGCCGATGCGGTCACGCGCATTGACAACAAATGAGATATCGTTTAGTACACGAATCGCGCCATACGACTTTGCAATATTTTTTACCGTTAAAAGCATAAAAACAACCACCTCAATATGGATAATGAATTACTGTCAGCAAAAAGCAGGGAAAGGTGGCAATAGCAGCAATGGTGATCTGATCTGTAATGATGAGGTGGCCTGTTTGTTGAGGTGAGTTGAAGACCGTTGAGAGGCGTTCTCAAACGTGTAGTTGCACGCGGTGCTGTCCGATAGCGCCACCAGTTAGCGATATTGGGTGGCGCTACACCCTCACAAGCACAACAATACAAGCAATAACGGAAAGAGCCTCATCAATGGTCTGTGTAAAAAGGTGATGATGCTGTTACTGCCTGTACATTGTCTTGCGCAAGGGTCTTCTCCTGGGTAACTAAAACTATCGTATCTTTGCTAGAGTATAAACGCTGAGTGTAGCCTTGTCAAGGCGGCGACAATCGTGGAAACGCATCAATTATGCTGTATACACGCGCTCGTTGCGGGACACGATCTCATCGGGGCTGAGCGCACTGGTCGTCAGAAGCACGATATTGTCCCAGGGATCGCGCACCACGATCTCCCCTTCGTAACGCTCAAACGGCCATTGTGCCGCCTGTAACCGCTCCTGGAGCGGGTTCAGTCCTTCGACGTCTGGGAGTTGGATGGTGAAGAGGCGCAAACCCACGCTATCGGCTGGTGGGCGTGGAGCGTTGCGGCTCTGCCAGGTATTGAGGCCCAGGTGATGATGATAGCCACCTGCCGAGACAAACATAGCTCCAGGAAGTTGTTGCACCAGATCGAAGCCCAGCAGATCGACATAGAAGTTGCGAGCCTGCTCGATATTGCCAATACGCAAATGCATATGTCCGATCGTAGTGCCGTTGGGTGCCACATGCCAGTTCTCGCCTGCTGCCAGCCCCTGCCCCTCGGTCAGCAGTGCCTCGACATCCAGTGGATCGGTCGCCATCTGAACCAGACCATTGCGCCACTGCCACGTCTCGCGCGGACGATCCCGGTAGACCTCCAGCCCGTTGCCGTCCGGGTCGGAGAGGTAGAGCGCCTCGCTGACGAGATGGTCGGCCACGCCGCTGAGTGGATAGCCGCTTGTTGCCAGACGCAGCACGAACAGGGCCAGATCCGTGCGACTGGGCAAAAGGATAGCGATATGGTACAGACCAGTGCTACGAGCCGGTTGTGGGCTGGCCCCATCCTGCTGAATCAGCGTCAGGAGCGCTTGCCCATCGCCAGTGCCGAGAACCGCCGTTTGCTCTTTTTGCGTAAGGACGGTCAGACCAATAACCCGGGTATAAAACTCAAGCGAACGCTGCAAATCGGCGATCGTTAGCGCAGCAGACCCGATATGTGTTGCTGGATGCAGGTGCGCCGCTTGCTGATTGGGTTGAGAGTGAGAATTCATAGAAAACCTTCTTTCATGGTTGTGGATGCTCAGGCAGAAGTATCCTGAGCATCCTGAATAACAGCGTGCAGCAGTTGCGCCACCGTATACTGTGCCAGGGTCTGTGCAAAGGCCTGTTCAGCCTCGCCGAAGTACTGGAGCAGGGAGCGTTGAATATTGCGACCGACCGGACATTGTGCATTGGGTGGACTGTGATGCAGCGAGAGCAAGCGCTCGTCTTCCACTGCACCATAGGCATCCAGTAACGTAATGCACTCGGGCGAGCGCAGCAATTGCCAGCCGCCACCCACGCCCGGTTGGGAGGTCGTCAGGCCACCACGTGCCAGCTTGCCCAGCACCCGACGAATAAAAACGGGATTGGTATTGACGCTACTGGCTATATATTCTGAGGTTAACGCCTCCTGGTCTGCCTGGGCCAGCAGCGTCAGTATATGCAGCGCGATCGCAAACTGGCTGTTGCGGGTCATTGTCAACTGCTTCCTTTCCATTTGTAACTAGTATAGTTACAAATCAATTGTTTTGTCAAGGCAAGGCAGACATACAGAGCGAAGATCTGATGAAAAGCCATTCCACCTGGCTTCTTCCCCACAAGAAGCCAGGTGGAATGGACGAGGAGAGGGAGTGACTCACAAGAGCCGTCTCAAGTCAATGGGTATGAGCGGTACAGGTATTATTAGTGAAAAGAGGTGTCGTATCAACGGTCAAGCAGGTGGATGGATTGGTAATAACCGGCGTTGAATCTCTGGTAAGAGAGTCTTCGCAACTTGCGAGGGCGGCAAGGATAACGACAACCTTCGCTGCTTTAAAGGAAAAATAGGACATGCTGATCTCCTTCCAGCTTTATGACAAAATAGTGTTTGTCCTTCATCCATAAAAATATGCCCTTTTCATGAGAGTACACTGAAATAAATCAGAAGTCAAGACATCTAGACCACTAGACCAGAATGGGCTATCTGTTTTGTAGGAAAGAACCCTTGACTTTCCCCTTTGCCATGATTATACTTATCAAAAGAACTGTTTGACTGGATTTCAAATCCGGTCATGAGAAAATTGGTCACGAGGAAGGAAGGCAATGTACGAAGAGATAGACCAGAGACGTGAGCAGGCCCGGCAGCGTGCGCAGCGCATTCTCGATGTGGCGACCGATCTCCTATTGCGCTGGGGGTATAAGCGCGTCACCATTGATGAGATTGCAAAACACGCTGGCGTCGGCAAGGGGACCGTGTATCTGCATTGGAAGACACGCGACGCTCTGTTTAAGACGCTGCTGTTGCGCGAGACCGTGAGCATCTTACGCGATGTGCTCAAGCGTATGGAGGCCGATCCTGCCGAAATCCTGCTCCATCGCCTGATGTGCGCCTATCTCTTGATTTTAGAAAACTATCCTTTGATAAAGGCACTGCTCACACGCGACATTGAGTTATTAGGCAAGCTGGCGCAGGACGACGCGAACGGTCCCGTACAGACGCGTGAGACGATAATGATGCAAGAATATTTCTCCCTGTTGCGCCGTCATGGATTGATTCGCGCAGGAGAGAATCCAGTAGAGCAGTTTTATGCGTTTAACGCAACGACGATTGGCTTTTTCATTACCGACTCGTTTCTTCCTGTTGAAGAGCAACTTCCGCTCCCGGCAAAAGCCAGCGCCTTAGCTCGTACGATCCGTCTGGCCTTCGAGCCAGAGACCGACCCTGCGCCGGAGGTGCTTCAACAAGCCGCACCCGCCGTCATCCAGATGTTTGAATTGCTTGTTCAACATCATGAACTACTTATGCAGGCACAGACCGAAATTTAAAATAGTCTTACAAGCAAGACAACGCACATTTATTCCTTGTAGCACTGATAACCTGATATATTGTAGAGTATACAAGCAATTGACTTCCCAAAAGAAAGGATTGAAACTATGCCGCAAGAGTCGATGCAAGAGCGCTGGGACGCGCTGCTAGATCACCTCCGTTTGATGCGCGAGACGAAGCCGGTCCACTATGACGAGCAAACGCACTTCTGGAATCTCTACCGTTACGAGGATGTCGTTTATGCGCTCTCTCATCCGGCCATCTTCTCATCAGACACAAATAGTATGGTGCCGCAACAATCAGAGATCAGCTTTATGGGCAGGGGCGATATCACGCAAATGGACCCACCGCGCCATCGCCAGTTTCGTAACCTCATCAGTCAGGCGTTTACCCCGCGCATGATCGAGCAGTTGGCCCCACGCATCAGCGCACTCACCAACCAGTTGCTCGATGCCGTCACGATCAGGAGCGAGATGGATATTATTCGTGATATCGCGGCCCCGCTTCCAATCATCGTGATTGCTGAGTTGCTTGGCGTGCCGTCCGAGGACCGCGACCGCTTCAAACGCTGGACCAACACCCTGATCGCTTCAGCTAGCAGCATGGACCCGAACAATGAGGAGATGCTCACATCCATGATACCGACCATGCGTGAGATGCGTGAATACCTGGAAAAGTATGTACAGGAGCGCCGCCAACAGCCCAGGAATGACCTGATTAGCCGCCTCACGACGGCCCAGATTGAGGGGCAGACCCTGGATAACGATGAGATTGTAGGCTTTGCTTCGCTTTTGCTACTCGCCGGCAATATTACCACAACCATTTTAATTGGCAATGCGGTCCTATGCCTGACCGATCATCCAGAGGCGATGATAGCTTTACGAAACGATCCATCGCTAATACCCTCGGCACTTGAGGAGGTGTTGCGTTATCGTTCGCCCTTCACACTGACGGCCCGCGTGACGGCAAGCGAGGTAACATTGCACGGCGTGACGATCCCGCCTCGGCAACTGGTAAGCGTCTGGTTGCTCTCCGCCAATCATGACGAGCACCAATTTCCCAATCCCGAGCAGTTCGATATCAGGCGTGAACCGAATCGCCATCAGGCATTCGGGCATGGCATTCATTTCTGTCTCGGCGCACCTCTGGCGCGATTAGAAGGGAAGATCGCTCTGCAAGCCTTGCTGGAACGCTTCCCCACGCTCAAACGCGTCCCCAACGTCGAGCTTGAGCCGCACGAGAGTGGCTTTGTTACCGGCGTACAGAATCTGCCCGTCACGTGGTAGGTCGCCGAGAGGAGACTTGCCAAGCGGCACTCTCACGTACTATACTCAGCACATGAGGTCGCGAGAAACAGCACGGCGTCGGAAAACGATCGCGGGGCGTCTACGGAACATCTGGCAAGGGGAACCTGCCCGCGTTACAGCAACGGAGCAGCAGGTTGCTCCGCTTGCTCCCAAACTACGTCCACAACGCCTGCCCGGAGCTATTGTTGCACGGCAACGCCTGCTCGCTCACCTGGATGAAGGGCTTGAGCGCAAGCTGATCGTGCTCTCGGCTCCGGCTGGCTTCGGCAAAACGACGCTAGTCGGCCAATGGATTGCACGCCATCAAAGCGCCCCGGACGGCCCCCTTCAGCCCCCTTTCCGGGTTGCCTGGGTCTCGCTGGACAATGGCGACAACGATACAACCCGCTTCTGGCGCTATCTTATCACCGCCTGCCAGGCATTTCGAGCCGATTTGGAAACCGGTGCGCTGGCACTCTTGCAGACTCCACAGGCCGCGTGGCGTCCCTTGCGCCAATCTGCCCTGGAAGCCGCACAGACCATGCTCCTCAATGAGATAACCAGCTTGCCAGGTCGCAGCGTACTGGTGTTGGAAGATTATCACACCATCACAACACCCCGCATTCACGAAACGCTTGCTTCATTTATTGAACACGCCCCTCCCTGTTTACATGTGGTACTGATGACCTGCAACGATCCGCCATTGCCGCTTGACCGCTGGCGTGCAGAAGGGCAACTTAGCGAGGTGCAGGCCGACGATCTGCGTTTCTCCGCAGATGAGATGGTAAGCTTCCTGCAACAGATCATCCCGTTTATGCTCTCCAGCGAAGAGATGGAAAGGCTGCTGGAGCGGGTTGATGGCTGGGGTGTTGGCTTACGACTTCTTGCGCTGGCACTTCAGGGACCGTTGACAGAAGAGCAGATCGAGCCTGTACTTACGAGCTTTTCCGGCAACCATCGTCATCTCCTGGAATATTTCGTTAGCGAGGTGCTGAACGCTCAGCCGGAGCCGATGCAGCGCTTCCTCCTGCAAACCAGCCTGCTTGCTGCTCTCACCGGCTCTCTCTGCGATGCCGTAACCGAGCGGACCGATAGTGAACAATGGCTCGAAACGGTGGAACGCTCCGGGCTGTTCCTGGTGTCCCTCGATCGCACCTCCGGGCTATGGTATCGCTATCACGCCCTCTTCGCCGAAGCGCTACAACACGAGGCCCGTCGCCGCCTGGGAGAAGAGGTACTGCAAGCAGGCATACAGCGGGCCAGTTCCTGGTATGAGCAGCATGATATGCTGGCCGAGGCGATCAAGGCGGCGCTGGCCGGGGCTGATTTCACGCGGGCCGCAACGCTGCTCCGCAAGCTGCTGAGTAGCCCTTCCCAGCTTAGCACGCACGAAATATCCACATTGCATGGCTTGTTGGAACAGGTGCCGGAACAGGTGTTTTGTGAACAACCCGTGCTTGCTCTAACCTCCGCAATTGTCTATGTCTTTACGTCCGATCGCCACCCACCAGCTATGACGCCACTGATCGAGGAGCGTTTGCAGCGTGCCGAACGAGCCTGGGCGCTTGAGGAGGCGACCGTCTGGTCCGGCAGGTTGGTCGCTTTGCGGGCTATGCTGGCGCTCTGGCAGGAGCAATTATCTGATGCCACCGCCTTTGCACAAAAAGCGCTTGCTGACTTGCCAGAAGCAGATTATGAGTGGCGTAGCCTCTGTTCTAACATATTGGGCGAAGATAAAAAGCTGATTGGCCCTCAAAATTGGATATAATGGGGCTATATTTCAAATGGAGGAAGCCCATGACAAAAATACAGTAGTGCCTCACAGATGTCTTTACACACCGTCCTTTCGGGGGCAATCAGCTTGCCGTGTGCCTGAACGCTGAGGGGTTGAAAACGGAGACTATGCAGGCGTTGGCACGCGAGTTCAATCTTTCTGAAACGACCTTCGTGCTGCCTGCCGAGCAAGCGGAGCATACCTATCGCGTGCGCATCTTCACGCCGGGCAGCGAATTGCCGATGGCGGGTCATCCCTCAATAGGCACGGCCTATATCCTGGCTCACAAGGGGCTGATCCCGCTGACGGAACCGGAGACGGCCATTGTGCTTGAAGAAAAGGTCGGACCGATCCCGATGCGCATCTCGATCAAAGATGGTGCGATCGACTATATCCAGATGCAGCAACCATTACCCACCTTTGGGCCATACTTTACGGACCGAACGGCTATTGCTCGCCTGCTTTCTATAGAGGAGGCCGATCTGCATCCAACGTTGCCCATGCAGGCCGTTTCGTGTGGCGTCCCCTTCCTGTATGTGCCGGTCAACAGCCTGGAGGCCATACGTCGGGTGCGTTTGCGTCAGGATGTATGGGAGCAGGTCTTGCAGCCAATGGAGGCCAATCATATCTTCGTCTTTACTCAAGAGACCGAGCAACCGAATTCGACCGTTCACTGTCGCATGTTCGCCCCGGCGATGGGCATTACCGAAGACCCGGCCACCGGAGCGGCGCACGGTCCCCTGGGCAGCTATCTGCTGAGCCAGCATCTCATCGAGCCGGGCGTCGAGTTCATCAGCGAACAGGGCTTCGAGATGGGGCGACCCAGCATCATCCATGTGCGGATCGAACAGGAGGCCGGGCGCATCAGTGGCGTCTTTATCGGCGGCCAATGCTGCTTCATCGGCGAAGGGACCATCGAACTGCCAGAGAACGCGTAAGGTTGCGCGACTGTATCGTGCTGGGGCCACCTGAGTGGAGGGTGAGCCAGGCGCGATACAGTCGCGCGACTACGACGTTACGGGTAATATTCTTTTCTATATTTACGCGATCTTTTCTAGCTCCGGCTTTCTCGTTTCCAACTCTGTCAGGGTGAGCAGGCGGGCGCCGCGTTGGAAGGTCAGGTAGCACCAGACCCATTGCAGCATGACGAGCAGGCGGTTACGGAAACCGATCAGGTAGAGCAGGTGGATCATCAGCCAGGCCAGCCAGGCTACAAAGCCGGTCAGGCTCAGCGGCCCCAGTTGTACCACGGCATGCGAACGACCAATCGTCGCCATTGAGCCTTTGTCGCGATAATGGAACGGCGGTATCTCCTGCTCGCCCCGCACCTTGCGCATGATCGTCGCGGCAACATATAGCCCCTGCTGCATGGCGACGGGAGCGATACCCGGCAGCGGCTTGCCATCCTGTTCGCACAGAGCAGTATCGCCAATCACAAACACAGCGGGCTGCTCAGGAACGGTCAGATCAGGCATGACCTTAACACGCCCGGCCCGATCCATCGGAGCCTCTAACCATTTCCCGGCGGGCGAAGCCTGAACGCCGGTTGTCCATAGCACTGTTGAAGCAGCGATGCGCTTCTCGCCCGTGTAGATCCCCTCGTCGTCGATATTTGTGACCGGCTGGCCCGTCAGCACCTCGACGCCCAGCCGCGTTAAAGATTGTTCAGCTTTGCGCGATAGCCGTTCAGAGTAGGTCGAGAGGACGCGCGGGGCGGCCTCCACAAGCAGGATATGGGCCTGACGCGGATCAATATGGCGAAATTCGGTTGCCAGCGTTTTATGCGCAACCTCCGCAATAGCTCCGGCCATCTCAACGCCCGTCGGCCCGGCACCGATCACGACGAAGGTGAGCAGAGCCTCGATGCGTTGTGGATCGCGCTCCATCTCTGCCAGCTCGAAAGCCGAGAGGATCTTCTGACGAATAGCCCGCGCCTGTTCGAGCGACTTCAGGCCGGGAGCGTACGCCTGCCATTCGGAATGCCCGAAGTAGTGGACGCTAGCACCCGTTGCAATGACCAGGTAATCATAGGGGAGCGAGCGGTGTCCCATCACTACGCGCCGCCGCTGAAGATCAACGCCGGTCACCTCAGCCAGCACCACCTCCGCGTTGCGCTGTTTGCGCAGGATATGGCGGATCGGTGCGCTGATATCAGCGGGCGAGAGGGCGGCGGTGGCGACCTGATACAAAAGCGGCTGGAAGAGGTGATGGTTCGTGCGATCAATCACCGTGACCCGAACCGGCGCTTTATGTAATGCGCGTGCCGCCTGCAATCCACCAAAGCCAGCGCCAATAATCACCACGCGTGGCTGCTTAATGCTCTCCGGGAGTTGTTTCTGTCTGTACATACTGCTTGTACCTCGTTCTTTTCTCTCTTTCTTTTCTACCTCTACTATAACCCCGAAGACGCGCCCTGTCCTGGGTCAAAAGGTGGATTCGAGAGGGGTTTGTGAGGTGAAAGAGGTCACAATTCCCATGCATACAGCGCCATTTAGCCACATTTGGGTAACTTTAGGTAGCTTTTGTTGGGTTTACTCGACGGTGATCGGCTGTACCTCTCGCTCTAGCCGCACCGGAGATGCTGCGACCCTGATGCTCTCTCGCCTCGCCAGACTGATGCTCAACAATAGGCCGATCAGACAGGCACCCTCCATAATCAGCAGCGCCGTCTGCATTCCGGCGACCGTAGCGCTATTGCCGAGCGCGGCCCCAAGCAGTGCCACGCCGAGGACGCCCCCAGCCTGTCGAGCGGCGTTCAACAGGGCCGACGCGATCCCCGATTGCTCTTTGGGCGTGTTGACCAGCACCAGCGCGGTCATCGGCGACACAATAAAGCCCGCGCACACACCGATCAGCACTTCACCGCCCATCAAGACGAGAAAGGCTGTATGAACGCCGAGCAGCATGATGAGCATACCAGCACCGGCGAAAATCATGCTCAGTACAATCATCGTCGATGAGCGCATTCGGCGCATGAGGCGTCCGGTAACAAAGAGTAGCAGCAGGGAACCGACCGCCGTTTGTGGCAGGAAGGCCAACCCGGTCGTGATGGCGCTGAAATGATAGGTGTTTTGAAAGAAGAGCGCGAAGACGAAGAGCAGGCCGTAAAAGCTAAACTGATAGAGCAGCCCGATCAGCAGCGTCGCCGAGGTGTCCCAGGAGCGTAACAGGCTTAGCGGCATCATCGGCTGCCTGCTTCTAGCCTCGACCATAATAAATCCGCTGCCAGCGAGCAGAGCGACGCCAAACGTGGCTGCAATGAGCAGCGGCGCAACATGGCCCCACTCGATCAAGCCATAGGTGAGGGTACAGCAGCTCATGATGGCGAGCGCCTGTCCGGGCAGATCGAGACTGCGCCTCTTTTGTGCAGGCGTTGGCGGAATGCTCAGGTACGTCAACAGGAGGGCCACTCCTCCGCATGGGATGTTGACGAGAAACACGCTGCGCCAACCAAACGTATCAACCAGGATGCCACCGATCAAGGGACCGCTGGCAACGGCCAGGGAAGCGATTCCGGCCCAAATTGAGACGGCCTTCGCTCGTTCCCTTGTGCTGGTAAAGAGATGCGTAATCAACGAGAGCGAGGCCGGGATCAGGATGGCCGCGCCGATGCCCTGGAGGATACGTGCGCCGATCAGCAGCGAAATACTCGTGGCGAGGCTACACAGCAGGGAGGCCACGCTGAAGACCAGCAAGCCCAGGGAGAAGATGCGTCTAGCCCCATAGATGTCGGCCATAGCTCCTCCGGTCAGGAGCAGGCTGGCAAAGAGCAAGGTATAGCTGTTGACGGTCCATTGTAGGCTCTCCAGCGAACCACCAAAAGTATGCTCGATGACGGGGAGTGCGACGTTGAGAACTGTTGAGTCTAACAGGACCATGAAAAAGCCACAACTGAGGGCAATCAGGCCAATTGAGCGGCCACGACCCTCAGCAAGGCGCAAGGAAGGAGAGAACACGCTTTATACCTCTTTCTTCTGTTCGATACCATCAATCAGTGTCAGCGCACCACGAATTGCCTGATGCATGCGCTCGGAATCTTGAAAGCCACGCGCCAGCACATAGCCGCCCTGAACGGTTGCCAGCAGCGTCGCCGCGAGATCGTCCACGTTGATGTTCTCGCTCAGCGTCCCCTCCCGTTGAGCCTCGGCAAGCACGGTTGCCAGCTCCTGTTCGGCGTAGCTGAAGTATACCTCGATCGGATCACGCAAGGTTTCATCCTGCATAATAATCGGCTCGTGCGTCATGCGACCGATGCGACAGCCCCGCAACTCTTCGCGCGGCATCGCGAGATAATTGCGAATACGCTCAAGCGCAGGCTCTTCGCCGTGCAGGATCGGCTCCAGATTGACGCGCATATCGTCGGCAGCCTCTTGCAGTGCCGCAGCTGCCAGCGCCGCCTTGCTGCTGAAATGATGATAGAAGCTGCCCTGTCCCGCGCCGCTCTTTTCCAGAATGGCACGCGGGCTGGTTGCCTCATAACCGCGCTCCCATAGCAACTCTTTGGTTGCTGCCACCAGATGCTCTCGTGTGTTTGCCATCTCGTGTAGCCTCTTTCTGTCTTCTTTTTCTCTATCGTCAAAAAAATTGTACCTACTGGTATGTACATCAATTTTACATACCAATAGGTACAATTGTCAAGGGTGAAGGGAGGTATTTGCGCAAGAGGCAACTGGAAAACGGCTCAGCCTCCTATTAGAACAGGTAGCGAGTCTGGCTGTGGCCTATGTCGTATGCGAAGATCTTCCTGAGTTTGACGGAGAACACGAAGTTGGAATCTGTGAGAACTCTTTGTTCGTCTTCATCGTAGAGGTAAAAATAGCCGTTGCGTACCTGATACGGCCAACTGCCATTCCATTTGGTCACCCACACAGAGGCTAAGCGTTCAAGCGCGTCCTGGTCGGTGATCTGCACGGCGTCGCCCTCAACCACCACGGTGAGTCCTTCTGTCTGGTTGCAGCCAGTTGTCAGAACGACGTGCGGGTTTCCACGCAGGTTGACGGTCTTCTGTGCAGTGTCAGTAGCGGTAAAGTGGATGGTCCCGTCGTGCCACACGGCCACGAGCGGCGTGACATGAGGGCGACCATCGGCCCGCACTGTTGAGAGCCAGAACAGCTCGGCTGTTTCCAGCACCTGACGTGTCTGCTCCCATGACGTGACCCCTCCGCGTGGTTCGCCGTGCCGTGTGTCGAGTTTTGTGATGGGTTCGTTCATCAAAAGCAACTCCTTTCAATCGTTCAGCAACGTATCTTTGTAGCGCTATGTCATCCAGCCTATGAGAAGTTGAGCTGCACCCGTTGAGAAGTATAGCATGCGAATCCGAACAAAACTTCTTCTATCTTGCTCTCTTTGCCACACAGAGCTACCGCCGCGCAGACTACGACCTCCCAAATAGGGACGATACTGAGTATGCAAAATCATCACAAAAAGGGAACCATTCAGGATATTCGTATCGCAGTCATAACAATCCTAAGCAAGACGGGCCAGGAATTCTTGATAGTAATACTCCATCTTCAACCAGAATGACGCCGGAACCTTCAATACTTTTTCGAGTTGGAGAGCTATTTCAGCCGTAATAGCCGCTTTCCCTTGTATTATTTCATTCACCGTTTTCACAGGTCGCCCCATGCGTCGAGCAAGCTCGGTTTGAGACATCCCCAATGCACTCAATGTCTCCGCGAGAGTTTCTCCAGGAGCAGAAACAGAATCAGAATAATATTCATTTTGTGGGTTATTCATGTTCATCAACCATATCAGGTGTTTCCATAATGATTTGCACAGCTAAGATGAATATCATTATAGCATAGGAAGTACATATGTCAAATAATGCAATCTGGCTATATATTTTACAATTATAGATGCGTTACATATGACGAGAGGAA
>JAICIM010000348.1 GCA_025928885.1 Ktedonobacteraceae bacterium
TAGCGGTCAATGGCAAAAAAATCAATCGACATCAGCGATTTTAGCTGCTTATAGATCGTCTTATAAACAGTCTGAAGATCACGCAACGCTGCGGGAGAGAGCAGCACATTACTCACTTCGGTCAAAGCCCGCAGCTCTTCACGCGCCCGGCGCACCTCTTCCTGAAGCTCCAGTATCTGTTCTCTATCCGTTACATCCTTCCGAAAATCTGAAAAGCTACCCACAAACATGTCCTCCCCGATATCCGTCGTACACCACCAGTCGTCCATAGCGCCACTATACAACAAATAGAAATATTTTTATGCACAATCGTAGCAATGGAAAGTTGTACAGCTCGATATTCAGAAGTCTATCATCATTTTGCATCATATCCAAAATTGGTAACAGGTTGATTTTAACATGAAACCGCAAGCAATGGATATACAGTAGCCGTTTTTCCCCTCAAACAAAACTTGCCCCTATTTCTTGCAATTCTCACAAACAACTTCCCCTTTTTTGGCATTGCAACCTACCCACGTATTACAATTTGTAATGAGTATACGTACAAAATTGTCTTCCTGGTTTTTGTAACAATTTTGCGATAGTTTCTTCACATTCTTTTTACATTCGTTGCGTATACTCTATATAGGTAGAGTATTGGACCTGAAACGTAGAAAGGAACAAAGCATGGGCAATCAGGTCTTGCCACAACAGGACTTTTTTATGTACATCCCTGAATTACAGGAGATGACGAGACAATTTAGCAAAGATTGCAGCGATGCCTCCTCTTTGAAGGCGACCCTTCCTTCCGCGCTCAATAACTGGGTCAAGATCGCACTGGATGGTCAGGTAACGGTCTACGCTCACGTCTGGGATAGCGAGGAGGAGGAAATCGTTGCCTGAAAACGATATCTGCGCTGCTATCGTTGCCAAAACATATGTGAATATTTGCCTGCTTGACATTTGCATCTATCTGTGTTACTCATGTTCTGACGGTGGTATGGCGGTGAAGGATTCTTGTGTAGGAAGTGAGAAATACACTTATGCGTGCAAAATTCGTAGCAGGCGTGGCAGGGCTGTGCGCCATTGTCGTCACTCTAGCCCTGATCTCTGGTCACCTGTTCGTCCCACCGAGCCAGGCAGCTCTCCATGTTCAATCCCATACCGCAGCTCAAGCCCCCGCCTCCCCTACGTCGCATACTAGCCCTCATACTTCCACCAGTTCATCACAGGAAAAACTGCGCGATACCTTTGCGACCCTGCACTATCTCCACGGCCCCGACGGCTGGACGTGGAACACAGGCCTCTCCTCCCATCGCCTGCTGGCGTTCTATGGCAACCCGCTCTCCGATGTCATGGGTCCGATCGGCCAATATGGCGACGATCAATTAATGGCAAAGCTGCAAGAGCAGGCCGCCGCCTATGCCCAACTCGATCCCGCTCACCCGGTCATTCCGGCGCTCGATTACGTTACCCCGGTGGTACAGCCGGTCCCGATGAAAGATAACTCCTGGGTCTATCGCATGCCGAGCGAATCGGTTGAGCATTATATCCAGCTGGCAAACGATCACCATGCCCTGTTCTTTTTTGATATGCAGGTCGGCCATAGCACCGTACAGAAAGAGGTCGATCTGGTCTGGGACTACCTGCAAAGACCGGGTGTGGATCTGTCGCTCGATCCTGAGTTCGATATGCCCCCCGGCGCTATTCCCGATGAGGTCTTTGGTCGTATGACCGCCGCCGAGATCAATGGCGTGATCGATCGGCTCTCCACGCTTGTGCAGACACACCATTTGCCGCCCAAAATCCTGATTATTCACCAGTTTCGCCTGGATATGCTTCCCGATTGGCAAAATATTCGCCTCAAGCCCGGTGTACAGGTCGTTACGTGCGTAGATGGCTTCGGCACTCCTGGCGAGAAGATCGACGATTACAGGATCTTCGATAAGCAGCAGCTCATACAATATCCGGGCATGAAGCTCTTTTATAAGCTGGACAAGCCCCTCATGCCACCAGCGGCTGTGCTGGCCCTCGATCCACCCCCTATGCTTGTCATGTACCAATAGGTATATCGTAATCGCGCGACTACGAAGCAGACATAATTTATTCCTCCCCACAGACGATAGTGAAACATAGCGACACTATCCATAAGCAGGGAGAAGTAAACTATGCTGCTGGCTGGCGATAATGGGGCGACAAAAACACAACTCGCCCTCTTTGCCTCACCTGGCGATCTGCGCTCACCCCTGGCAAGCGCAAAATTGCCCAGTGCGGGCTATGAGAGCTTCACGGCGCTGGTCCGGGCGTTTCTGGCCGATTTCCCCTATCCGATCACGCGCGCCGTCTTCGGGGTCGCTGGTCCAGTCATCGACGATTGCGTCAAAGTCACCAGCCTACCCTGGCTCGTGGATGCCCACCAGTTGCAAGAAGATCTGGCGATCCCCGAGGTCCATCTGCTCAACGATCTGGAAGCAATCGCTCACGCCGTTCCAGTGCTGGCCCCTTGCGAGCTACTCACCTTAAACGCTGGCAAACCCGTTCCCCATGCTCCGATAGCGGTGGCAGCGGTCGGCACGGGCCTGGGCGAAGCGTTTCTGCTCTGGAACAGCACGCGCTATCAGGTCTATCCATCCGAGGGAGGACTTGCCAATGTTGCACCAACCAATGCTCGCGAGGCCGAACTCCTTGCATCTTTGCTTCGCACACACAGTCACGTCAGCTATGATTTCCTCTGCTGTGGCGTCGGCATCCCCCATATCTACGCATTCCTCAAAGCAACGAGCGATTTTAAGGAGCCACAATGGTTAGCTACACGGCTTGGTAGCGCCAACGATTCAACGCAGATCATAGTCAAAGCGGCGCTGGATGATGCGGAGCCTCTATGTATAGAGACGCTCAAGATATTCGCCAGCCTGCTGGGTGCCGAAGCTGGCAATATGGCGCTACGAATGCTAGCGACCGGCGGCGTCTACATCGGCGGTGGCGTCCCTCCCCACATTCTCCCCTTCCTGCAAAGCAACGCCTTCATCCACGCTTTTATCAGCAAAGGACCGCTTTCTTCATTCATGACCTCGATACCTGTGCATGTGATCTTAAATGAGATGGCTGGCGTTATCGGAGCCGCAACCTATGGTTTCATGCTCTAGACGACGATACATAGTAACGATAGAAAATACTAACTGCTTATATCTTCAGAGAAGGAGATTGCTATGGACGCTTATATTCCTGAGTTGATATGGTTCAATGGATCGTTGGTACGATGGGAAGATGCGAAGGTGCATGTCTGGTCCGAGCTTGCCATTCGCGGTGCCAGCGTTTTTGAGGGCATCCGCGCCTTCTGGAAGCCTGAAGAGCAGCGCTACTATATCCTTGACCTGGAGAGCCATGTGCGCCGCCTCAACGAATCGGCCCGCCTGCTCAAATTTCCCGTCGCGACCGACTTCCACGCTACCTTGCAAGCCATTGGCTCGCTGCTCACAGCCCTCGACCTGCGGGAACATGCCTATATTCGTCCCACCCTGTATATCGATCAGGGACGATATGGATCGCGACCGGAAGAGACGCTTTCGGGCATGCATATTGCCGCCTTTCCCTCGCCGCATAGCGATGCGCTCTATCGGGGCATACGTTGCGCTGTCAGTTCGTGGCGACGATCGAGCGAGCTAAATCTTTCGCCGCGCATCAAGGCTGGTGGCTCCTATATGGCCTTCCGACTGCCATTTATCGAGGCCCGAGAACGTGGCTTTGATGACGTTATTCTGCTCAACAACCGCGATACCGTCTCCGAGTCGTCCGGTGCCGCCGTCTTCGTCTTGAAGGGATCAGTTGTGGCAACGCCCCCGCTCAGTTCGGGGATTCTAGAGAGCATTACGCGCAGAAGAATTATCAGTTTGTTGCGCGATGAATTTTTCATAGAGGTGCAGGAGCGCGAAATCGTACGCACAGAACTCTATACCGCCGACGAAGTATTTCTGTGTGGCACCCTCTGTGAGGTCCAGCCCGTTGTCGGGATCGATGGCTATACGCTCGGCGATGGCATCTCAGGTCCACTCACAACACGCTGCCGAGATTACTATATCGACATCTGCGAGAGTGGAGCCTCCGCTCCATCGGGCTGGCTTACCCCTGTCGCAACCAGCGAGAAAACGCGTGTGTAGCAATGAATACGTAATCATAGTGCAGAAAAAGTGGAGAGAAAACGCTTCATGGGTAATTGCATGCCTCATTCTCTAGTTGTCTTTTGTGGTGGTAGCGGCGTTCATCGCTTCGGGTCCACGCTGGCGAAACGCTTTCCGCGTATCGCGTTCCTGGTAAACGCCTACGACGATGGCAAGAGTACGGGGCGGATTCGCGACCACCTGCACTGCCTGGGACCATCAGATCCAGCCAAATTGATCGCAATGCTGACAAGGGATAGAGAGATCCCCGCGCTCTCAGAACTGTTACAATGCAGGCTCCCCGTTGAGGGAGACGCGGCCTATCTCCGGCGCATGTTGTACGACGCTATCCACCTGCCCGGACTGCCCTTTCACATCTTCATGGAGCTTGAGCGCTCCATTGACGCATTTCTCACCATGACCGAGCAGGCCGAGCGTCAAAAAGGGCAGCCATTCGACTTTCGCGACTTAGCAGTACGTAATGCCATGCTCGTCGGGTGTACTCACCTGCACGGAGGCTATCAGCAGGCCATAGATCACCTCGTCGAACTGTTTGAGCTTTCCGCCGATATCGTGGTGGTCAGTGAAGAGGTTGCCTATCTGGTAGCAGTGCTGGAAGATGGTCGCATTCTCATCACTGAAACGGAAATATGCGATCGTCCTCCTGGCCCTCCTATCTGGCGCGTTCACCTGCTCCGTCAGCAATTATCGCGTCAGCAGGCCAGAGCCATCGAACGCATTGGCGATCCTCTCGGCACCTGCTACGCGCTGGAGAGCGCCTTTCCCGCCAGGATTATGGCAACACAACGGGCTAGCATAGCTGTCAGACAGGCTCAGAGTATTCTATATGCTCCAGGAACCTTCTTTTCCAGTATCGTTCCAAGCGCGATGCTCCTGGCCCCCGAACTGGCATCCCTTGAGGTGCCGCGCCTCTGGATCGCCAACCTGGTACAGGAGTGCGAACCGCTCACCGTCGCCGGACTGCTGCACGCCTTCTGGCACAACGTCACGCAGGCACATACCCGCATTCCTCTCACACGCTGGCAGTTAGCGCCGTTCGTCTCTCACGTGCTGGTGGAGCAGAATCAGCCCGATGGCCCTCCCGGAGAGCGCGGTGATGCAATTCCTATCGCCCGTGAACAACTTTACGCGCTTGTCGAAGTCGAGGAACAACCGTTGCAAGACCAGCAATGCCCCGGCGTCCATTCGTGCGAAAAATTGCTGGAGGCGCTCGACATGGTGCTGCTCAAAGCAAACATTCGTGCCAACCTGAGAGGAATAGAGGAATGCATCTAGCAGCGAGACCCGATCGAGAGATGATTCGCGCCATCCTCTCTCGTGAGAAGCCGCGCCTGTCTCGTCAGATGGTGCAAGAGATCATCTGCCGGGCCGCTGGCGTTACCCATATCCATCAGGTAGCGCTGAAACCGACGCGCGTGGTCATTGTCGCCGCCGGACAGGGGAGCCGCTTCGAGGGAGTCACGCCAAAGATCCTGGCCCTGGGAACCATCGGTCGCCCGATCCTGCTGCGTCTCCTCGATGTGCTGGCCCCCTTCGATCCTCACCCGCTGGTCATCGTCAATCGCAACAGCGGTCCCCTTGCCATCGCGACAGCGCAACAGGACGCCCTGCACGATCCCATCTGGTGCTATCAGGAGGAACAGCGCGGAACGGCCCACGCCCTTTTGAGCAGCGCAGAGCATCTGCACTTCTGGGACAACCTCATCGTCGCCTGGGGAGATATGGGGGCGCTCAACGAACGCCTCGTGTTCGCCGGGTGCGCCCTTCACCAGCTCGCCGACCCTGGCATGACCATTCCGACAAAATGGGAGCGTTCCCCCTATGTGGCGCTACTGCGTGGAGCTGATGGCACGATCAGCGATGTATTGCAGGCAAGAAGGGGCGATGTCGTCCCGGCCAGAGGCGAACAGGATTGCGGCGTCTTTTTCATTAACGGCCCTCGCCTGCTTGCAGAATTGCATGCATTGGCACGACAGCAGCAGGAGAACACCTGCGAACTGGACTTTCTCACGCTCATAGGACAGATGGCGGCCCGCAACGAGCGGGTGTACGCACTCAACATGGGTACGATCTGGGATAGCCAGGGCGTCAACACTCTGTCCGATCTGCGTCGAGCCGATCAATCATATATGCGTATCGCACGCGAAACAGAGCATGATCTGCGCACAGCAGACACCATAGACGAACTTCTTGATACGCTCACCTGGTCAAGCATACATACTGATCTTTTTGCGACACTCTTCCAGACCTTCCGACGCGTCGATAGAGAGTATACAAGCGAAAAACTGGACACGCTATTGAACATGCTTCCAGATGGCAAGCGTGCAATACTAAAACGTTGTATGCGCAGAAAAGGAGCAGAGCAATGAAGATTCTAGTGACGGGTGGCCTGGGCTTTGTCGGATCGGCCATTGTGGATCAGTACCTTGCCGCAGGACATGAGGTGATTGTGGTGGATACGGTTCATAATACCTATGGGGAGCAGCTTCTCAGGCAACATAAACAGGTCAAGTGTTATCAGGCCAGCATTGTCAATCAGGATCACATCAGGCGCATTTTCAAAGATGTTCGCCCGGATATCGTCAACCATCAAGCGGCCCAATCAAGCGTGGCTATCTCGGCCAACAATCCCCTGCTTGATGCACAGGTCAATATAGAGGGCTTGCTGACGATATTGATGAACTGTAGCAGCGTGGGCGTCCAAAAGCTCATTTTTGCTTCGTCCGGCACCGTCTACGGCACTCCTGAGCGCATCCCCGTTGACGAGACGTTCCCGCTGCATCCGCAGTCGCCCTATGGGATCACCAAAGCTGCCGGAGAATGGTATGTTCGCTACTGGCAGCAAACCTACGACCTGCCCTATACCATTCTGCGCAACAGCAACATCTATGGTCCGCGCCAGAACCCCGGCGGCGCATCTGGCGTGATTGCCACCTTTGCCCGGCGTTTCCTCGAACATCAACCGATCACCATTCATGGGAGCGGAGAGCAACAAAAGGATTTCGTCTATGTGGGCGATGTGGCCCGCGCCAATCTGCTGGCGCTGGAACGAGGCACCAATAACGTGTTTTGTATCTCGACAGGCTCCGGCACATCGATCAATCGCATCTATCAACTGCTCGCGGAGGTGCTGGGCTATCAGGTCGAGATCGTTCATACTTCTGCGCATGGAGAAGACATCTCCTGCGCCTTTTTCAGTCCGAAAAAAGCAGAACATCTACTGCAATGGAAGCCGCTCGTGAGCCTGGAAGAAGGCATGCGCACGACCGTCTACTTTTTCAGGCGCGAATTCTGCGCGGCTTAAAAGCATTGGAGGCACAATGGAAGAAAACACCTACGGGCAGGCCGATCCCTGGCGCACACTGGAATCTGTTCAGATAGTGGTATCGCCCTGGTTGACGCTACGCAA
>JAICIM010000358.1 GCA_025928885.1 Ktedonobacteraceae bacterium
GACTACGAAGCCTGGTGGCAGCAGCACATCACTAGATGGTATACTGCTTCAGCGAGTATTGCTAAAAGCGTTGGAGGAGCGCGTACCGTGACGCCATTGTTAGCCACGAAACTATCTATTCCTCCATTGCGGCGGAAGATGGTCAGCCGTCCGCATCTACTTGAGCGGCTCAATGAGGGGTTGGATCGCAAGCTGACCCTCATCTCTGCCTCCGCTGGCTGTGGGAAAACAACGCTTCTCAGCGCGTGGGTTCAGGAGTGCGGGCGACCGACTGCGTGGCTATCGCTGGATGGGGAAGAGAATGATCCTGCCCGGTTTCTCGCATGTTTGGTTGCAGCCTGTCAGACGCTGATGGGTGCTGCAAGTGAGAGCGAATTGGAGCAGCTCCAATCAAGTCAGCCGCCGCAGTTCGAAACAGCTCTGGCAGCTCTGCTCACTGAGCTGGCGGCTATCCCGGATCATTGCGTCATTGTGCTTGACGACTATCACATAATAGGGGCTGCTGCGGTTGATCGCGCCGTCTCCTATCTTATTGACCACCTGCCGCCGCAGATGCATCTGATCATCTCCACGCGCGAAGATCCTCGCCTGCCGCTGGCCCGCTTACGTGCTCGTGACCAGCTAACCGAATTACGTGGCACAGACCTGCGTTTCAGCGCCTCCGAAGCCACTACATTTCTCACTCAGGTGATGGACCTCAACCTCTCAGCGGCAGATAGCGCCCAACTTGCAGTGCGTACCGAAGGCTGGATTGCCGGGCTGCAATTGGCCGCGCTCTCCCTGCGGGGCCAGCAGGATGTTGCCGGGTTTATCAGGGCTTTTGCTGGCGACCACCGCTATATTGTGGATTATCTGGTTGAAGAGGTCTTGCAGCGCCAGCCCGAAGCTGTGCGCCGCTTCTTGCTCCAGACCGCCATTCTCGATCGGCTGTACGGCCCGCTCTGCGATGCGGTCACTGGGGAGTCAAGGAGCAGCGCACAGTTGGAGGCTCTAGAGCGTAGCAACCTGCTGGTTATTCCACTCGACGAGACGCGCCGTTGGTATCGCTATCATCACCTTTTTGCTGAGGCGCTTGCAGTGCGTTTGCAGGCAGAACAGCCCGATCAGGGAGCGCAACTGCATCGGCGTGCAAGCGAGTGGTATGAGCAGCATGGCGCGGCTGCTGATGCGATCCGTCATGCTCTGGCCGCCGCAGATTTCGAGCGAGCGGCAAAACTGATTGAGCTGGCGATACCGGCTATGCGCCAGGGGAGGCAGGATGTCACCTTGCTTGGCTGGCTCAAGGCGCTCCCGGTTGAGCTGGTTCGCGTCCGGCCCGTGCTCTGCGCCGGGTATGCCTGGACGCTGCTGGCAAGTGGAGATCTGGAGGCTGCTCACGCTCGACTGCAAGACGCCGAGCGCTGGTTGGACACAAGCGGGCTATGTCTTGTGCCATCGTCTGAAATGGTCGTTGTGGATGAAGAGGAGGGTCGTCGCCTTCCAGCTTTGATCGCCGTGTATCGAGCGGGCCGCGCTCAGGTGATGGGCGATATCTCCAACACCATAAAATATGCCCGGCGCGTCCTTGATCTTTCATCAGAGGATGATCCTCTCGGATGTGGCGCGGCGGTGGCGCTCCTGGGGCTGGCAGCCTGGGTGAATGGAGATTTAGAGGACGCGTATCGGACGTTTGCCGATGGCATTGCTCATGTGCGGCAGGCCGGGAACATCTCCGACGCCATCAGCGGCACCATCTTCCTGGCCGATATTAGGGTTGCGCAAGGGCGTCTCCATGAGGCTATGCGCATATACGAGCGTGTTTTGCAGGAGGCTACAGGGCCTGTCGTGCAGGGAATAGCCGATCTGTATGTGGGAATGAGTGAGCTATATTGTGAGCATGGCGACGTGCATGCCGCCACACAGCGCCTGTTGCAAAGCAAAGAACTGGGCGAGCGGGCAGGGCTACCACAGGATTGGTCGCGCTGGCACGTGGCTCAGGCTCAGATAATGGAGGCTCAAGGAGATCTGGATGGAGCGCTCTCCCAGTTGCGCGAGGCGGAGCGGCTGTACAGGCGAGACTTTGCCCCGGATGTTCGCCCGATTGCGGCGCTTGTGGCACGGGTTCGGATAGCGCAGGGTCGGTTGGGTGAGGCACTCGGTTGGATGAGTGAGCGCGGGCTGACCGTTACCGACGAACTGAGCTATTTGCGCGAGTTTGAGCATATCACGCTGGCTCGCGTGCTGCTGGCCCGCTATAAAAGCGATCGTACAGAGCATCATCTTTTTGAGGCAAGGGAACTGCTGGAGCGCCTGCTTAAAGCTGCGCAGGAAGGTGGAAGGATGGGGAGCGCCATTGAAATACTGGCGCTGCTGGCGCTTGCTCACCAGATGCAGGGCAATAGCACTGCCGCACTCAAGCCGCTGCAACAGGCGCTCACGCTGGCCGAGCCAGAGGGCTACGTGCGCCTGTTTGTGGACGAAGGGCAATCTATGATCGCTCTGTTGGAAGAAGCGGCCAGACGTGGGATCGTCCCGAACTATGTGCGCCAACTGCTGAGTGCCGCAGGTGCAACCAGAGAACATGCGCCGATGCAACAGGGGTTGATCGAGCCATTGAGCGACCGTGAGCGTGAAGTGTTGCGGCTGCTCGGCACCGATCTGAGCGGCCCGGAAATCGCCCGCGAACTGATCGTCTCCTTGAACACCATGCGTACCCACACCAAAAACATTTACAGCAAGCTCGGCGTGAACAGCCGACGAGCTGCGATTCGCCGGGCTGAGGAACTCGATCTGCTATAACGAACACTTTATGCTCTCTCACCATCTCCCCAGGCAGCAATCACCACATGTGGTGATGCCTTTTCACCCCATCAGAATGTATCTTCTGATCAATGTTCAAAACCATATGTCGCTTCATCTATAAAGGAGATATATTCATGCAGACCGCTATTATGGCAGAAAACAAGCATACTCACAGACGGGCCGCGATCTTTGTTGGCATCTTCTATATCGTTGCAGCAGTTGCGGCGGTTCTTGGCCTGGTATTCTATGGCCCGCTTCTGAACAGCCCCGATGCGCTGATAAAGGGTGTCGAGCCGAAGAATCAGGTCATTGTGGGAGCACTGATGGAGTTCCTTCTTGTTGGTTCGGCGATTGGCACCGCTGTCGGCTTGTTTCCACTCTTGCGTAAGTACAATGAGAGTATCGCGCTTGGCTACCTTTGCTTCAGGTTCATGGAGGCTGCGCTCATTACGCTTGGCATCGTCTCGGTCCTCTCTCTGCTGACCCTCAGCCAGAAATTTGTTACGGGAGCTGCGCCGAACCCTGCCGCGTTCCAATCTTCAAGCACCCTGCTCCTTGCCATTCACGACTGGACTTTTCTGCTTGGTCCCGATCTCATGCTGGGCATCAATACTATGCTGTGCAGCTTTTTGCTCTACACATCAAGGCTCGTTCCCCGCTTGATAGCAGGCATGGGGCTGACCGGCGCAACCTTTATACTGCTGGCTGCCCTGTTAGAAATGTTTGGCATTATCGGGCAAACCTCCCTGTGGGGCATTCTGCTTGCCATCCCGGTTGCCGTCTATGAAATGACACTGGCAGTCTGGCTGATCGTCAAAGGATTTAATCCATCGGCTCTTGAGAGATAACATCGCAAAATGATGAGCTTGACATCTCATTTTTGCCTCGCTATAATCTGAAACAGAATTCGACTTCTGTTTTGAAGAGTCATTACTTCTCTCGGATGGCTCTTTCTTCCCAAAGGGAGCACAAGAATATGGCGTCTGCAAAGGGATCGGCGAAACGTACTGACGCGCTCACGAATCGCGCACGCATTCTACAAGCGGCCCTCACGGTCTTTGCGGAGCATGGGCTGGACCTCGAAATGAACGAGGTTGCTGCGCTGGCGAAGCTGGGGGTTGGCACCCTCTATGGGCATTTCGCCAACCGCGAAGACCTCTTGCGGGCAATTCTTCAGAGCGTCGTTGAGGATGCTCTGGCGCAACTGCGAGCAGCTCAGGCACCTTATGCCGCTGATCCTCGTGCAGCCCTGCAGGCGCTCATGCTGGCTGGTATACGGCTGCAAGAGCAGTATCGGCCACTCAGCGGTGTGCTCCGTGATCCCAGGTTGATCAAACTCATGGACCCTTCCTATGGGCAAAACGTGCGTATCCAGTTCCTGGAGATTCCCCGGGACCTGCTCACGCGAGGGATGCAAATGGGCATCTTTCGCCGCGATCTTGATCTGAATATCATCGCGGTTATCATGGTGGGCGCGTTTACCAGTGCTATCGACCTGTTGGACACCTATCGTTCGCTTGATGAACTGGCTGAGCGACTCACACATTCCCTGTTGCTGATGTTGACGGGGAGCGTTGAGCCATAACGGCCAGATTTGCCACCTGTTCAAAGCAGGCAGCGTGTAGATCGAAGAGATTCTGCGCGTTACGCCCATTGGATTAGGACGACCGCGCATTGCACGTGCTGATGTGACGCTTGGCGATACCACGCTGCATACGGGAGATGTCATGATGCTTGATATCCTGGCCGCAAACCGGGATGGGAGCGTCTTCTCTCAGGTACACGAGATAGACTTTGACCGGGAATACAATCCGATGGTCACCTTTGGGCGCGGCATTCACGCCTGTCTGGGCCAGCAAATAGCGCGTATGGAACTGCGTGTCCTGTGGAGTACGCGGCTGCGCCGCCTGCCGACCGTTCGCCTGGCCGTTGCTCCCGAAGAGGTCCCCTGGCGACCAGACGATACAGCGACCTTCGGGCCAGCTCATATCCCCGTGACCTGGGAATAGCCCTTCCAGATACGGCGACCTTCGGGTCGGTTCACATCTTTATCGGGTGATTCCATCAATTTATTGTGCAAGGAAGAACAACATGAATACACAAAATCAGGGTACACCGGATAACGCGATATTCAGCCTGTTCAGCGGCGATAATGCTGAAATCCTGGCAAATCCCTTTGGATTGCTGGCGATGATGCGCTCGGTAAGCGCCGTGATGCCTCTTCCGTTCCCTATCATGGGACCGGATCATACCGCCTGGATGGTTACGCGTATGCAGGAGGCGGTGCAGGTGTTGAAAGATCAGGCGCACTTTACCGTTGATGCCAGTTCTATCGGGATGGAGGGTCTTTTTGGACGCGACAGCGCTGAAGCCGACGACGCGGCGACCTTCTTTACAAACAAAACGATGCTCACCGTCGATGAACCCGACCATCGCCGTTTACGGTTGTTGGTGTCGAGGGCCTTCACACCGAAATATATCGAAAGTTTGCGTCCGCGCGTGCAGGAGATTGCCAACGAATTGCTGGATAGCGTGCAGGAGCAGGGCCAGATGGATCTCGTCGCCGATTACGCCTTTCCCCTGCCCATCAACGTCATTTCAGAGATGCTGGGTGTGCCGCGTGCCGACCGGGATCAGATCCGCGTCTGGTCTGAGGCGCTGGCGCATGGCCTGGGCGTGGGCAAGCGCGATCCGGGCGTGCAGGCTCATATGCGGGCCTTTGGGGAATACGTTGCGCATCTGGTAGCTGAGAAGCGTCAGCATCCAGCTGAGGACCTGATCAGTCAGTTGATCGCTATCGAAGAGGGCGGAGATCGGCTCAGCGAGACGGAACTGCTCTCGATGATCACGCTGTTGATCTTTGCCGGTCATGAGACGACCTCGAACCTGATCGCCACTGGCTCTCTGATGTTGCTAGATCATCCCGACCAACTGGAGCAGCTCAAAGCCGATCCAGGTCTGGTGTCATCGGCTATCGAAGAACTGTTGCGCTTCAACGGACCAGCCACCATCGCGGGGCCGCGTTTCGCTATTGAGGACATTGAGCTTGGTGGGCAGCAGATCAAGAAGGGAGATGTGCTCTTTGCGATCCTGGCCTCGGCGAATCGGGATGAGAGCCAGTTTACGGAGTCTGAAGAGCTGGATATTGCGCGAACGCTCAATCGCCATATCGCTTTTGGACAGGGCATTCATACCTGTCTGGGAGCGCCACTGGCTCGTCTGGAAGGCGACATTGCCTTTAGCACCCTGCTCCGTCGCCTGCCCAATCTGCGGCTCAACATCCCTCGTGAGAACATCGTCTGGACGTTTAGCCTGAACTCACGAAGTGTCTCTTCCCTGCCCATAGCGTTTTAGCTGTATTATCGATAGGTGCTCCTGTCTGATCCCGGTTGAGGATGGTTATAGTCGTGCTATAATGGTGGCACCTCGAAATGTGACAAACAGCAATATGAATGAAAGAAGTACGATGACGACCAGACATCTTGTTGATCCTGAGCTTACAGCTATCCTGGACCAGATTCCTGCGCCAAAACTTACCGCTGAAATCCTGGGACAGATACGTGCCATGAGCGCCCAGGCGCGGCCAGATTCGCCCGCATTTCCTGATATCACGGTGAGTGAGCGCTTCGTCCCCGGCCCAAAAGGAGCACCTGATGTACGGGTGCTCGTGTACCTGCCAACCTCGCTGCCGCGACCGCTGCCTGTCCTGCTCTGGATTCATGGCGGTGGGTATATTATGGGGTCGGCTGACGAGTCAGATCTCATGGCGAAGAGTACTGTGTCGGCTATCGGGTGTGCTGTCGTTTCAGTGGACTATCGCCTGGCTCCTGAAACGCCTTATCCTGGCCCGGTTGAGGATTGTTATGCGGCCTTACAATGGCTTGCTACTCATGCCGACGAGCTGGGTATTGATCCACAGCGGATCGCGGTTGGCGGCGGTAGCGCAGGAGGGGGGTTGGCCGCTGCATTGGCGCTCCTGGCACGCGATCGCGGGGAGGTCTCTCTGGTGTTTCAGTTCTTGCTCGCCCCCATGCTCGATGATCGTACGTGTGTGCAGGAGCCGCCGCATCCATACACAGGGGAATTCATCTGGACGCGGGAGGCCAATCGCTTTGGCTGGACCTCCCTGCTTGGTCACGAACCCGGAGGACCTGATGTTTCGCCCTATGCAGCGCCCGCACGTGCTGAGCGGCTGGAGGGTTTACCGGCCACGTTTATCAACGTTGGTGCTATCGATCTGTTTGTGGAGGAAGATATGGAGTATGCTCGTCGCTTGATGCGAGCGGGCGTGCCAACCGAGCTGCATGTCTATCCCGGAGCCTACCACGGCTTCCGTATGGTCCCTGACGCCCGGGTGACACAGACAGCCGAGCGAGATCAGCTAAATGCTTTGAAACGCGCGTTCATTTCGTAGTCGCGCGACTTTATCGCGCCTGCTCGACTCACGGGGTCCTCCCGCTTGTCGTAGTGGCGGGGGGGGGGGGGGGGCCGGGGGGCCGCCCCCCACGCGGCGCGCCCCCCGACAGAATGGGGGGGATACGAGGAAAGGCACGATAGGAAAAAAGAAGGGAAAGAGGAGGGGGGTGGGTGTGGAGA
>JAICIM010000327.1 GCA_025928885.1 Ktedonobacteraceae bacterium
CCCCCCCCCCCCCCCCCCCCCCCCCCCACCCCCCCCCCGAACCTCCTGGCTGTCAAAACTCATTATCAATATACTTCTCGCCGATTGAGAAAGAAGAGAAGCGAGACCGACCTCTACCCTTTGAAACTCATAACCTCTGTCACTCGTGTTTTAGAGGTAAGATCGGTCAATCACTATGGGTTAGGTAAACCGCATAGATAATCGGATAGGGAAAGGATGTCTCAAGAGCTATGAACAACTTTCTAAAGGGCGTGCTTTTTGGTGTTGGCATTGGTTTACTCGTAGCTCCCATGCGGGGCGAAGAGATGCGTAGACAGTTAAAAGAGCGAGTCGGCGATTTACAGGGCTATCTGCCCGAGAACGAGCAACTCAACCTCTATACGCAGCGAGTGACTGACCGCGTTTCACAGACCGCCGACAGTTTGAAAGGGTATGCTCAGCAGGCTGCTTCAACGGTGAAAAGTACAGCCAGCAATTTGAGCGGTACAGCAAAGGATGCTGCCTCGGAGGTAAAAGACGCGAGCCAGGATGTCGCCCACACAACGAAGCAGGCGGTAAAATCGACGCAGGCAAATGCGACCAATACGACGAACACCTCGAACTCCTACTAGCAAAACTGGTAGCGAGGTGAGATCGTACAGATCATTCAAACTCACTTTCACACACCACATAGAGAGGGAGCGCGAAACTATTCATCACGAGTAGCTTCTGCGTTCCCTCTCTTCTTGTGTTGACATCCCCACGCAATGCTTCCGGTCCCCTCATGTAGAGGAAACAGCCAACGCCTGTGCTAACTTCGGAGCGGTTGCAGGGGAAGCGGCATAGATATTCAGACGGAGATTGACAGAAAAAGCGGATTGCACATGGTCAAATTCCAGGAGGCCGAGCGCTGGATGCATTATGGATCGTGGCCCATTATTAGACACAGATCGTATATCATGTTGCTCCCACCATTCCCGAAATAATGGACTCGTATGCTGCAAATCATGGAGTAATTCCTCAAATGAGGCATCGCCAGGATAACGTGCGTAATCGGTACGAAAGTGGGCCACCAGAGTGCGTGCCTGCACCTCCCAGTCAAGATCGAGCGAGTGTCCTTGCATCTGAAAGTAGCGCCAGAGCAGATTGAGCGAGTGCGGTGGAAAGGGTTCATCAAAGCAAAAGACCAGATCAGCCGCACGATTCCTGAAGAGAATGTCCCAGCGTCGCCCGATCACAAAGGCTGGATGAGGAGTCAGCACGTCCACCACGCGCCGCAGTTCTGGGGGGACCTCTTCTTCCTCTGCTGGCGCTTTCACAGGCAGCGCTTGGCCTGCCAACAGGAACAGGTACTTCTCCTCTACATGGGTGAGTCTGAGCGCCTGTGCAATGTTTTCCAGGACAGGCTTTGAGGGATGCACGTCCTTTCCCTGCTCCAGCAAGGTGTACCACGCAACCCCGATATCCGCCAGCTCCGCCACATCTTCGCGCCGCAACCCTGGCGTTCGCTGCCTGCTACGTGCGGGTAATCCTACATCCGCACGAGAGAGCCGGGCGCGGCGGGTGCGCAAGAAGGCCGCAAGCTCTTGTCGGCGCTCTATCTCTTCCATCTGTTTCGCTCCTTATCCTACTACTCTCAATCATACAATCACGAGATGCTGGTTATCTGAATGCCTCTCAAGCATACTAAGCATGTGGTATCCAGGTCAAGCAAGACGTGCGCAGAGACCTGGGAACACCGCTCTTTCGAGAGCGAAGAGAAAAGATTTCATTCGCAAGGAGTCAAATAATCATGAAAACCATTCTTGTCACCGGTGCAACTGGTAAGGTGGGAAGTCACTTTGTGCCTCGTCTGTTGCAACGTGAATATAGCGTACGTCTTCTCGTTCGCCGGGCGGAGCAGGCTGAGCCTTTCCGCAAGCTGGGGGCTGAGGTGATCGTGGGAGATCTAAGCCAACCGGAGAGCCTCGCTTCGGCTGTCGCAGGAGTCCAGACCGTCGTGCATCTGGCAGCCTTCTTCCGTGGAACCGACCAGGAGCGAATCAGAACGACCAATGAGGATGGCGCTCTGGCTCTGGCGCACGCCTCCCTTTCCGCAGGGGTTGAGCGTTTTGTCTTCACCAGCACGAGTCACGTCTATGGCCCTGATCAGAGTCGGCCCGCCCGCGAAGAGGACCCCCTGCGGCCAGCAGCATTCGCCTATCCACAAAGCAAGATTGCGGTTGAACAGGCGCTACTGGAAATGTATCGCACACAAAGGTTGGGAGTGCGTATCCTGCGTCTGGGTTTTGTCTATGGAGAAGGTGATCCGCATGTGCAGGAGTCCCTGCCGCTATTACGTCAATGGCATCCAGCAAAACGGCTGCATATGGCGCATCATGCTGATGTCGCCCAGGCATTGCTGCGTGCTGTTGTCACCCCTGGGATCGACGGCCAGATCTACAATGTCGCCGATGACGCGCCGATGAGTCTCGCAGAGTTGCGACGCTTGAATGGCCTGTCAGAAGATGCAAGCGATACAGATACCGCCTTCAAGAATCCCTGGGAATTGATCGTCGATACCCTCCGTATCCGCGATGAGTTGGGTTTCCGCCCCATCTATCCTTCGTATTACGCGGCGAGAGATGCAGGTACACTTTAATGCAGTTGCCGGTGAGAGACCAAACTTGTCTCTCACCGGCATTCGGGAAAGTGTGTCGTAGTCGCGCGACTACGAAAAAGGCCAGCGCGTGCTAGCTGCCCATGCTATAATCGCGCCGACGAATCTCCTCGCCCAGATCCGCTATTTGCTGGGTCTGCGTCTCACCTGTCGCCAGTGGTGCGCTCTGCCTGGATGCCATCTCTAAGCGCTGCTCGCCACGCTCAAGCCAGCGCTGGGCGCTCTCGCGGCCACCCAATCCAAAAGCCAGACCAAAGGCCAGAGCCAGCGCACCGACAAGCGCCGTAAACAGCACTGTAATGAGCGCAGGTGCGATTTGCAATTGCTCTAACGCCATCAGCGCCACAAAGCCAATGATAGCGAAACGCGCGATAGCCGCAAAAACATTGGCGTTCCCGATGGTCGCGCGGGCCGTCATGCCGCGCACCAGATCCGCCACAAACTGCGCCGCCAGCGTACCCAGGAACAGAATGAGAATTGCAACGAACACATTAGGAATATAGGCAATGATTTGTCCCAACAGGGCGCTAATGCTCGTCAGGCCCAGCGCATCCACAGCTGGAACCAGGAAGACTAAGAAGAGGAACCAGTAGACGATACGCCCCAGCACACCGGCAGGATCGAGATGCATATGCATACGCTGCTCGAACCTCGTTAAACCAATGCGTTCGGAGACGCGATCAAACCCGACCCTTCTCAGCAGGAACGTTACCGCCTTGCTAACAAGCGATGCAACGATCCAACCAATCAGCAGGATCACCAGAAAACCAAGTAATTTCGGAATAAAAGCAAACACTAAAGCCAATGCATTTGTCAATGAGGTCCAGATCGCTGTTCCCCAATCTTGAATAACTGCCATCTTAGACTCCTTTCGGTATGAGATAGCGGAAGCTCGCTCTCTTATTCTCTAGAACATTACGCATCTACTGTATGAAAAGATGCAACCATCACACATTAAAAGTCAACAATAATATGTATTAAAATCATTTTATAGTAGAGTATAGAAGCAATTCCGCAAGCCTGTCACGTTTTACTGAGGAGAATCGTATCAAATACGGTGTCGTTGTCAAAGGATTTTGACATATACACCTACCAGCATTTACTGACACGCCATGTACCGTTTGATATATCATGAAATAGTCGCTAAAGCAACGCTTATTCCATCTGACAGCGGTATTTAGGGCTTCTTCATTTCTTCAAGCACATAGAACACACAAGGTGGTGGATTATGACGAACGAAACTCAGGCCCTCGTCGTGGGCATCTTTCGCGATCGCGCTCTGGCAGAACAGGCAATCGACGATCTCAAAGCAGCGGGCTGGCAGGCCGATCAAATCACCCTTGTAGGCAGAGAGGCACCGGGCGTCCTCACCCGACTCAAAGAGACCCTTACACATGAAACCCCGGCGCAAACCACGTTTGAACTGGGCAGCATCGCATTGCCAGAGGAACAGCGCCAAATTTATCAACAGGCGCTTGATGACGGTTCCTTTCTCGTCCTGCTTGAGCCTGGGGATCGGCCACTGGAAGCACGCGAGTTGCTTCACAAGCAGGGAGCCTATCACGTGTTTCTGCCATTAGAGATTGGCGGCGAACGGACTATCCCGGTACGAGCGGAGCAAATGCATGTACAGAAAGAGGTCATAGACGTAGGCGAACTGCGCATCCACAAACACATCATTACAGAGCAGCGCACAATCACGGTTCCTGTCACACGGGAAGAGGTAACCATTGAGCGCATTGCGCATCAGATTCCCGCACCACCACCCGGAACCCGCGCCATTCTCGCGGAAAATCGGCAGCACGACTTTGACCAGGCAGCAGCACCCGCCACGGCCTCGTCACAACCAACCGCTCCGACAAACTTAGAGGAGATGCTCAAAGACGGAGGCACACTGCGCATCCTCGTACACGAAGAGCAGATTCTCGTCAGCAAGCAAACAGTCGTTGTTGAGGAGATCCTATTGCATAAACAGGCCGTGCAGGAAATGCAGCGCATCGTCGAACCGCTCAAACGCGAGGAGGTGCGAATCGAACAGGTCGGACGCGTTCCCCTGCATATAGCAGGCCAGAGCAACACCCCTGCATCAAGCGAACGGGCGATGCCGTCGTAAGCATGTGGCTTCCTTCTCATGTGAGCGGGCATTAGGGGATCAACTGAGGATGGACGTTACTCGTGATATAGGTGAATATCATTTGGGCGCTCATCGTATCTGACTCCGCCCAAGAAGGAGCATGCTCATATGAGAAGGAACCCTTTCCTGGTCGCCTTTTCTCTTTGCCAACTGGCACTCTTCGTCCCCATTGCCTGGTGGGCAGATAAACATCCCCAGCCCACCAGCGAATTAGCCGTGACCCATGCACTTCAAAGCAAGCGCTCACCATTGTTGCGCAAGGTGGCGCACCTGCTCAGCAACATGATCGGCTCAACGCCTATGAGCATTCTGCTTGTTAGCAGCACGACGCTCCTGTTGTGGAGGCGGCACAAACGTTTAGAGGCGCTCTTTACCGCTGGCATCTTCGGGTCAAACACACTGGCAAGGCTACTTATCCAGCGCTTGATTCACCGTCCACGTCCCTCCCCGACGCTCGTCGCCATGAGCGACTGCAAGAAGACCAGCAGTTTTCCCAGCGGACACGTCAGTACCTCAGTCGTTTTCTGGGGCTGGATAGCTGTCCTGAGCCTGCAACACAAACACCCACTGCTACCCCGCTGGCTGGCCGCAGTCGCAATCATAAATCTGCTCATCATTGGGCCGACACGCGTTTATCTGGGAGATCATTGGGCAACTGATGTTATCGGGGCCTATCTGTTGAGTGGCGGCTGGCTTGGCCTGTGCCTGCAATATTATCTCTCTTTGCAGGGATAATGACACCCGCAATGCTATATAATAGTAGAGTATCTACCATTAAGATAGATACTCTACTATACATATGTCATATCTACCACGAAAGGCAGTACGCTGTTGTCAGAGCTTACCCATCTACAGGAAATTCGTCAGGCAATGCCCGCCACCACCGCCCATCTCTATCTCAACGCTGGCACCTTTGGCCCTCTGCCAGATTGCGTCACTCAGGCGATGCAAGAGCGCATTCAGGCAGAATGGCGCGATGGTCGCCTGGGAGCGAAAGCATTCGAGACCATCTCAGCTATTTACGGCAATGCTCGTCGCGCCGCCGCCCGCCTGCTGAATGCCGATGAACAGGAAATCGCGCTAACCGACAATACCGGAGAGGGCATGAATATTGTCAGCTATGGTATTCACTGGCATGAGGGCGACGAGGTGATTACCACCAATCACGAGCATATCAGTGCGCTCGCCCCGTTGTACCAGTTGCGGGATCGCTACGGCGTGGTTGTGCGCGTGGCTGATCTGGGACTCCACGCCGATGCACCTTTGCGAGCCGCAATACAAGAGCTTATCACACCACGTACGCGTTTGATCGTCCTTTCACATGTCACCTGGACAACCGGTGCAGCCCTTAATATTCGCTCGGTCAGTCGTCTAGGGAAAGAGCATGGCATCCCTGTGCTAGTGGATGGAGCACAGTCTGCCGGAGCCATTCCCATCGATGTGAAGCAGCTCGAAGTCGATTTTTACGCCATTCCTATGCAAAAATGGCTCTGTGGACCCGACGGCACTGGCGCTCTCTATGTCGCACGGGATGCACTGCACTACATCAGCTCCACCTACGTTGGCTACTATTCGCTCAAACATGAAGACGATATCGAGTGGGAACTGCACGATACGGCGCAACGCTTCGAGATGGGGGGACGCCAGACAGCTGCGATCGCGGGACAAGCCGCCGTTCTCGACTGGTTGGAGCACGTTGTCGGCCACGAATGGCAACACAAACGGATCGCCACCCTGCACACCTATGCGTATCAGGCACTCCAGCGTGTACCTGGTCTGAAGCTGCTCACGCCGCAACCGGGGGCAAGTGGGCTGCTAGCCTTCCAGCTAGAGGGACACGAAAACACGGGAGAGATCGTCAAACAGCTCAACGAGCAGTATAACATCTTGATTCGCGATATCCCCACGACGAAGGCGCTCCGTGTATCGACGAATTTCTATAATACGGAAGAGGAGATCGATACATTGATCCAGGCGTTACTGAGTCTGACGGAGCGTTAGTAATCGCGCCAAAACGAAGAACCCGCCCATATGGGCGGGTGAAGCGGCAATTTCCAATTTTCCCATGCAGTTGCCCACACAGTATCGTAGGGGCTGAAGAGCTTAACTGCCGTGTTCGGGATGGGAACGGGTGTTTCCTCTTCGCTATGATCACCACCTCACCCGCACATATGAGCGGGTTTTCTTGACAGGACGTATACTACTACAGTCGCCCCTTTTTGTCAACACCTTTTTCACCGAAAATCATCGCGATTTAAAAATTGCTAGCGATCACCTGCGACAACCGCTTCCTCCAACCGGAGCGAGAGCAAACGAGAGGCGCTCTCGCGCATCGAGACGCCGTAAATGACCTGCGCCGCCGTCATGGTGACGCGATTATGCGTAATCACGATAAATTGTGTACGCAGCGCCAGCCGTTTCAAAATATCACAGAAGCGCGTCACGTTTGATTCGTCGAGGGCAGCATCGACTTCATCCAGCAGGCAGAACGGCGGCGGATTGATCTCTAAGAGGGAAAAAAGCAGCGCCGCCGACACCATAGCCCTCTCTCCACCGGAGAGCAGCGAGAGATCCTGCACCTTCTTGCCCGGCGGCTGCACAACGACCTCAATGCCGCTCGGCATGCTCGATGGCAGCGGCGAATCGTTGTCGCTGGCTTTGGCCGCGATCAACTCCAGACGCGCATTCCCTCCATTGAAGAGCGTGGTGAAATGCTCGCGAAAACGGGCGTTGACGGCCTGGAAGGTGGTTTCAAACTGTTGTGCCATCGTCGCATCTAACTGCCCAATAATGGTGCGCAGTTGCAGCGCTGCCTGATCCATATCGTTGATTTGCGTGGTCAGAAACTCGTAGCGCGTCCGCGTCTCTTCGTACTCCTGCGGCGCGTTCGCATCACATCCCCCCATCGCTTTAATGCGACTGCGCAGATTGTCCACGCGGCGGCGCAAGCGGCGCAACTGCGTTTCCTCCTCCTCCGACAGGCTCTCAGTTCCCCCCTGAGCATGCTGCCCGTTCGCGTTTTCCTCTTGAGCAGGATCAACCGGGATGCTCTGCCGGGCAAGCTCACCTGGATCGGCAATACCCATCTCCTCGCGCATCTGCTCCAACAACGTCTCCAGCGCATCGCGGGCTTTCTGGCTCTCCAGCAATGCGCGTCGATAAACGGCTTCCTGCTCCGTCATACTTTGCTGCA
>JAICIM010000042.1 GCA_025928885.1 Ktedonobacteraceae bacterium
GACTTAATGACATCCTCGATGCCGCCCTTCAAAATGAAGTGGCTCTCAGGGATATGGTCATATTTGCCTTCGAGCAGCTCTTTGAAGCTGCGTACCGTCTCTTTCAGCGGGACGTAGCGCCCTTCGATACCGGTGAACGCTTCCGCCACCGTGAATGGCTGCGAGAAGAAGCGCTCCAGCTTACGAGCACGAGCAACGGTCAGCTTGTCTTCATCAGACAGCTCATCGACGCCCAGGATCGAGATGATATCTTGCAGGTCTTTGTAGCGCTGAAGCACTCGCTGGACGCCGCGTGCCACGTCGTAATGCTCCTGACCGACCACCAGCGGATCAAGGATGCGGCTGGTTGAGGACAGAGGATCGACGGCGGGATAGATACCTTTCTCAGCAATCGAGCGCTCCAGCACGATCGTCGAGTCGAGGTGCGCGAACGTCGTTGCCGGGGCAGGATCGGTGTAGTCGTCGGCGGGGACGTATACAGCCTGCATCGAGGTGATCGAACCCTTCTTGGTCGAAGTGATGCGCTCTTGCAATTCGCCCATCTCTTCCGCCAGGTTAGGCTGATATCCCACGGCGGAAGGCATACGACCGAGCAGTGCCGACACCTCTGCACCCGCCTGCGTGAAGCGGAAGATGTTATCGATGAAGAGCAGCACGTCTTTGCCCTCATCGTCGCGGAAGTACTCGGCCATTGTGAGTGCGCTCAAAGCCACGCGCAGACGGGAGCCGGGAGGCTCGTTCATCTGACCGAAGACCATTGCCAGACGGTCGATCACGTTGGCTTCCTGCATTTCGTGGTAGAGGTCGTTCCCCTCGCGGGTGCGCTCGCCCACGCCTGCGAAGACGCTATAGCCGCCGTGACCTTTCGCGATGTTGTTGATCAACTCCTGAATGATCACGGTCTTGCCCACGCCAGCGCCACCGAAGGCACCGATCTTACCGCCTTTCATGAAGGGGCAGATCAGGTCCATGACTTTAATGCCGGTCTCGAAGACCTCGATATTAGATGCCTGATCTTCCAGAGTGGGAGCCTCGCGGTGAATAGGATTGCGAGGAGCATCAACAACCTGTTCTTTGTTGTCCACTGCCACGCCGAGGACGTTGAAGATGCGCCCCAGCGTTTTAGGGCCAACCGGCACCGAAATGGGAACGCCGCTGTTTCGTACTTCTACGCCGCGCTGCAAGCCATCGGTCGGACCCATAGCCACGCAGCGGACCCAGTTGTTGCCGAGATGCTGCTCTACCTCCAGTGCGAGATCTTGCTCAGCACCAGAGGGGCGGACCAGCAGCTCGTTATAAATTTCTGGTAGCTGGTCTGGGGGAAACTCAACGTCTACAACGGCCCCCAGTACTTGCACGACCTTACCTGTCGCGCGTACTTGTGTTGTCATATGTTTTTATCTCTCCATTGTAGAGACAACCTGGAATTGCTTCTACAGAGTGCTTTATTGTCCTTCTGAGCCAGAGACAACCTCAAGAATCTGCGTCGTGATCGAAGCCTGACGTGCTTTGTTATAGGTCAGGGTCAGATCTTGCAGCAGATCATTGGCGCTATCGGTGGCGTTTTTCATGGCGACCATCTGCGCAGAATAAAAGCTGGCGACGGTTTCCAGCAGCGCCTGATAGACCTGCACATCGACATAGCGTGGGAGCAGGGCGTGGAAGATCTCTTCCGGGTTCGGCTCGTAGATATACTCGATCGTTTCCTGCTGATCTCCCTGATCGGATGGCGGTTCCACCGGTAGAAGCTGCGTCACAACTGGCGTCTGCGTCACGGTATTGACGAATTTGGGATACACCAGATAGACCACATCGACCTCTTCCTTCAGGAATGCATCCATCGCGACCTGCGCAATCGCACTGGCATCATTCATCGATGGGCGATCACCAAAGTTGGTGAACTCTGCGATCAATTGTTGCTGCGAGCGGATCACAAAGTCGCGACCTTTGCGCCCGACCGCAATATAGTGCATGCCCGGGCGCTGGCCCCTTTCGGCCAGCTCGTTGCCTTGCTCTAACGCGCTGGACGCAGCTTTACGATTGATGTTGCTGGGCAGCGCCCCGCTCAGACCACGATCTGGCGTTACCAGTAAGTAGCCAACGTTACGTACTGGTCGTCGCCGCAACAACTCGGCCTCATCACCAACATCACCACTCGCAACCCGCGAGAGGCGGGAGACGAGAGCACGCAACTGGTCAGAGTAGGGACGGGATTCTTGCACCCGTTCCTGTGCTCTGCGCATCTTGCTGCTTGCCACCATCTGCATCGCCCTGGTGATTTGAGCCATGTTTTTGATTGATCTCATGCGCCGCCGAATTTCACGGGTTGATGGCATAGATTTGCCTCCTAGCGCATTTAAGCTTTAGCCGCAGCCGCTAGCGTTGATGTCTCGCGCGGTGCCGCCGTCTTTTTGTACTCATCAATCGCGTTGCCGAGCTTCTTGAGCAACTCAGGACTCATCTTATTCTTGGCGTTGACCGATTTTTCAATGATCTCCTGGCCGATCTCAGAATAGTTGGCATCCATGTAACGATAGAAACCGCTCTCCCAATCCGAGACCAACTCGCGTGGCACGTCGTCCAGATAGCCGTTGGTGGCTGCGTAGATGATCATGACCTGCTTCTCAACAGAGACCGGGCTGTACTGCGGCTGCTTGAGAATTTCGCTCAGGCGCATACCGCGCTCGATGGTGTTCCTGGTCGCTTTATCCAGATCGGAGGCGAACTGTGCAAATGCCTGGAGATCGCGGAACTGAGACAGGTCCAGCTTCAAGCGGCTCGCCACCTGCTTCATGGCAGCTGTCTGGGCCGTGCTACCCACGCGCGAGACCGAGGCACCAACGTTCAGTGCGGGACGCTGACCGGAGTTGAAGAGGTCAGTTTCCAGGAAGATCTGTCCATCGGTGATCGAAATGACGTTCGTAGGAATGTAGGCCGAGATGTCGTTGGCCTTCGTCTCAATGATTGGCAGCGCCGTGAGAGAACCACCGCCATACTCTTTGCTCAGGCGGGCGGCACGCTCCAGCAGGCGGGAGTGCAGATAGAACACGTCGCCAGGATATGCCTCGCGTCCCGGAGGGCGGCGAATGATCAGCGACATATTGCGATATGCTTCCGCGTGCTTGGTCAGGTCGTCGTAGATGATCAGGGCGTCGCGACCGGACTCCATGAACTCCTCACCCATCGCGCAACCGGCGTAGGGGGCAAGATATTTCAGAGGAGCGGGTTCAGATGCACCAGCGACCACGATCGTTGTGTACTCCATCGCGCCGTACTGCTCCAGGATAGACTGGGTGCGTGCGACCGAGGAGTTCTTCTGACCGATGGCGACGTAGATACAAAGGAGATTCTTCCCCTTCTGGTTGATGATCGTATCGATCGCGATAGCCGTCTTACCAGTCTGGCGGTCGCCGATGATCAGTTCGCGCTGACCACGACCGATAGGGATAATGGCGTCAATCGCTTTGATACCTGTCTGCACAGGGGTGTTGACTCCCTGGCGGGTAATCACGCCAGGTGCCACGCGTTCGACCGGGCGATATTTGTCGGTCACAATGGGGCCGCGATCGTCGAGTGGCTGCCCCAGCGGGTTGACCACGCGACCGAGCAGTGCATCGCCAACCGGCACTTGAATGATACGACCGGTCGTGCGCACTTCGTCATCTTCACGGATATGTGTATATTCACCCAGGATCGGGCAACTGACCGTCTCTTCTTCAAGGTTGAAGGCCAGGCCAAACAGTCCTGTGCGGGGGAATTCTACCAATTCAAGATATTTCACATCCTGCAAGCCATAGACGCGTGCGATACCGTCCTGCACCGCGATTACGGTGCCGACACTAGCGGTCGAGGTCCCGGCGTCAAAGCCTGCGATGTTTTTCTCTATGATGGCACTGATTTCGTCAGCCCAAGATGCCATCGTATTCCTCCTGGTTGTTCCTATTTATATAGCTGATTTATTATGTGTTTCTTGTTGTTTACGTACTACTTACCCAGCGTACTTTTGACTGTTCTTAAAAGATTGAGCGTTGGGGCGTGTTTACACCTGTGCCTGAGTTGGCTGCGTCGTCTCACTGGTGGCGGTGTAGCCATTGTTACTCAACGCGGCCAGATCTTCAGCGAAAAAATCGGTTGTTGCGCTGGAAACTTCCGTCAGCAGGCTCTGTTGCAGTGATGCTAATCGGTAACGGACGCTACTGTCAATTACCTGATCGCCAACACGGGCCACGATCCCGCCGAGAATGCTCGGATCAACCCTGGTTTGCATCACAATATTTTTGCCAGTTCTGCGTTCCAGCGCCTTCTTGACAAGGGCTTGCTGCTTTTCATCCAGGGGTACGGCAGTGGTCACTTCCGCGATCGCCTGGTTGCGATAATCCAGAACCAGATTTTCGAGTTCGGTCGCAATGTTCTGCATGTAATCGACCAATTCGCGCTGGACGATTAACAGTGCCAGGTTGAGCGACGTAGGCAGCACCCTCGACGCCAATGCCTGGCGTATGGCTGTCTCTTTGCGCTTGACCGAAATCTTTGGTTCGCGTAAGAGATAGGCCAGCTTGCGATGGGCAAAGAGCGCGGCTATCTCTTTCACGTCTTCGAGCGTGCGATCAAGCGTATTCTGCTTGCGTGCCAGCTCGAAGATGGCTTCGGCGTAGCGACGAGCTATCGCTCCCTTTAACATTAGTTGTTCCTCGATGTGTCAGATGCAGCTACAAACTCCTCAACCAGGCGGCGATTGTCGCGGCTGTCCACTGACTTACTGATAACTTTGCCTGCTGCTCCAATGGAGATATTGACGATCTCGCGGCTCAACTCGGCGCGAGCGCGGTTGGCCTCCTGATGAATGCGAGCAATATGCTGCTGTGTGACTTGCTCTGCGCGTGCGTTGGCCTCTTCAACAATGCGATTGGCTTCCTGCTGCGCATTTTTTGCGGCACGCTCAATGGTTTCCTGAGACTGACGGCGGGCTTCAGCAAGGATCTCTTCAGCTCGTGCGTTCGCCTCGGCCAAATCGCGCTTGGCTCGTTCGGCGTTCTCGATGCCCTCTCGAATGATGGCCTGTCGCTTATCAAGTATACCGGTGATAGCGGGAAAGCCCCATTTCCAGAGAAGCACGAAGACGATACCAAAGCTGATGAGCTGGGAGATAAAGAAGCCCCCGTTGATACCAAGTCCTCCGAGCGCACCGCCACCTTCTGCCCCTACCTCAGCAAGAATGAGCGCTAATGCTGCTACTTGCATGGTTCGCCTCCTTCTGGCAATCTACTGCATGCTTACTCAGTACGTTGTGTGCTTTGTAATTAGCACGTTTGGTGCCTGGCACTTGCGTACTTTTGCTCCCTTTTCTACACATATGGAGACCCAGCATATTGCAGCATGTGTCTCCTCTATGTGTAGTACAAAAGGAAGTGTAAGTATTAGGGAATAAATTTGATCAGCAGGGCGACCAGCAAGGCATAGATAGCAATAGCTTCAGCGAAGGCCAGACCTAGAATCAGGTTTGTCTGAATGGTTGGAGCAGCTTCCGGGTTGCGGCCAATGGCGTTAAATGCCTGACCTGCTGCAATACCAATACCAATACCAGGGCCAATAGCTCCAAGACCAATTGCAAGTGCAATAGCTAGCTGTGTCATGACGATAATCCTCCTTTAAGGACAATGCCTGTATATTTTAGTTCATTATGATATTTATGCAATCGCAGGAATAATAACTGCGAGTGGCAAACACCTTTGATAAATGAATGCCCATTGAAATGGTCATACATTAACCTGGCTACCTGTTGAGTCAATTAGTGAGCGGCAGCTGAATGCGCTCCACTGGCCTCTTCTTCCTGTCCATGTCCCTCTTCGTGGTCGCCATGACCGGTGACTGCAAGCTGCAAGTAGATCAGCGTCAGGAGAGCAAAGACAAATGCCTGTACAGCTGCTACAAACAACTCGAAGGGGATAAAGACGATATTGGCAACGGCTGGCAGCAGGAAGGCGAAGATTGCCAGCACAACGCTACCGGCGAAGATGTTACCAAAGAGACGGAAAGCCAGCGAAATCACGCGGCTGATCTCTTGAATGATCTCCAATAGGCCGACGAAAAATTCGATAGCCCCCTGGAAGTTGAACTTGAACAACGAGCGTACATTCAGGTATTTACCCACGTGGCCGCGAAAGCCCAGGGTAAAGAAACCGAAAAACTGCGCCGTGATGACGGCAACCAGGGCCATCGCAATCGTCAAGTTCAGATCAGTGGTGGGAGGGCGAACCCAACTCACAACCGCATGGGATGCCTCTCCCCAGAGAAAGATCCCCGGTTGTGTCCCTGCTGGCAATTTGCTGGGATCAATGTTACCGAGCGAATCGACACCAGGGAAAACATCGAGCAAATTGGAAATCAGAATAAAGAAGAAGAAAGAGGCAACCAGAGGGAAAAATTTTTTGCCATTTTCCTTCCCCGACACACTCTGTACGAGTCCCCGCAGCAGTTCTACAATCCATTCCATGAAGTTTTGCCAACCTCTGGGGATCATATCCTTGCGGCGAGTCGCAAAAAAGAATGCCAGGAACAAGATGATCAGCGTGATCCAGGTACAGAAAAGCGTGTTGGTGACATGCAAATTAATACCTGGAATCGTGAAAATTATCTCCGGTGTCAGTTCTATATTGGGAAGTTTCCAGAGATTCACGTAGTCCTCCAAAAAATGCAGGGGTCCTTCTGCCTGCTGGCCTCATTGTCAGTAGGGCATGGTGTCTCCGTTTATCCAGGCGGGAGGATCTAGAGTACTCCTGAACCTTTAAGTAAACGGTATGCTCCGTAGATACCTGAGATCAGGCCAAGCAGCAGCCCGAGCAATATGAATAATGGTGCGGTGTGAAACCGACCATCAAGATAATTGCCTAAAATAGCAAGTAGAATAGTGGGGGTTGCGATACTGAAGCCAAGCTGTCCAACTAGCGCCAGCGGCCCCCAGACAGACGGAGGTGGCTTCTGCTTCATCCTGATAGTCCCATCTATTTTCTCTTCTTATTATACCGTTAGGATTATAGCACAGGGCGCAAATTCAATGCAACAATTGATACATTTTTTTTCATACGTCCTGGTAATCTTACTCATCAATCCAGAAAACAGAGCCACCCCTGATCAGCTATTTATGCTCTAGAGGTGGCTCTTTGCTTGCAACGTTTCAGATCAGCCGTGGACCCGCATGCTTTCTTCGAGTGCGGGCGTTACAGATACCTCGCCCCGTTCTTTCCCACTTTGAACCTTCATGGCGCTCGATATCGTCATGCCCAATGCGCTCAAACTGCCCATACCAGAGAGGCACATCAGGACAGCCGCCCAGGGGTGCGAGAAGATGAACATGGCGGCCACTCCATGCACATCCAGGTGTAACAGGCCGTAGAAAACCAACAGACCAATCGCCTCGTTGCTGCCCACCTGTCCCGGCGGGGTCGGCAAGATATAAAACATGTTGTAGACGGTGTAGCCAAAGATCGCTGTGCCGAAAGCCACATGGACCCCGACCGTCCAGAAGGCGAGCATGGCGAAGAGGCCATCAAACAGCACGGCCAGCACCGTCAGGAGGATCGCCGGGATAAAAATGCGGGGCTGACTCGCTCCGGCCAGCAGCGCATCGACAAAGCCGGTGGCGAAGCCGGCAACCTTGCTGCCGATCCTTTTTGGCAGAAGCATCGTTGTCTTTTGCAGGAGCGCAATGGCTGCCGTACGTTTCCAGGCTGCCAGAGCGACAAAAAAGATGAGTCCGAGTAACAGGCCGCCGACCATACCCAGCACCAGCCAGAGCTTGATATCCATCGTTACCCCCAAAAAGGGAACGATCGCCATGATAAAGAGCGCTGGCATCAGGTCGAGCGCCTTATCCATCGCCACCGTTGGCAGCGATTGGCTGATGGGGATATCGGCGATGCGCTTGAGCATCAGACTTTTCGCCACTTCGCCGCCTCGTACTGGCAATAAAAAGTTGAGAAAGATGCCGACCAGAAAGAGTTGAATTGCTTTGATCGTGCTGATCTGGCCGATTGGATTGAGAAACAGCTTCCAGCGCACGCCACGAATGCAATAGGCCAGTAAGAAGGCCACCCCCGACAGCAGCGCACAGGTAATGCCGAACGGGGTGCTGAGATTTTTCTTGAGGATCAGGATCGTGGCTGGGATATCAACGATCCTGGTGACGAGAAAGAGCAGGAGCGCTCCAGCGCACAGGCCAAGCGCGACTTTAAAAGCAGGCTTGCTGATAAATGTTTTCCAGGCCGGCTCTGTTCGCTGCTCATCGGGCTTAACGGCTGGAATCCCGGGTTGGCTACGTCCGAAGGGTTCTTTGCCATAGAGGTTGACGACGGGGAACGGTCCGGTCTGTTTGATGCCGTCCGGCCACCACTCGTCCTCTACCTCCAGCGCTTCTTGCTCATCTTCCAATGGCGCTAGCGGCTTCGTGGGCCGAGTGGTGTGCATCATGCCGCTAAGTTCCATCAGGCGTCTGGTGCTCTTACGCCCGATATCAAGCGGGTTGGCAGGGATCTCTTCGTCGTCGAAAAAGTCGTTGTTGTAAGGGGACTTTGTGAGCATCAAATGATCCTGTAGCGTGTGGGACTGCTGTGCTGGCGAAGGTGATTGTTTCTCCAGCGCATTCCTCACGATAGGCGGAATATCCTGTTGCTCTGACGGGGCAGGGTGGATAGGTGACTTCCGCGTTCTTTTCAGTACAAGCGTGGGCTGCTCGGCAACATCGTCGTCGCTTTCTTCTTCCTCGTTCCAAGCGGAGAAAAAATCGCGGGCCGGGTGAGTGGGTTGCGCACCCTGTTCCTCACCCGCGCCTCGATCGTCGTGTTGCATGCAAACCTCACGTCACTGAAAGTATATAGGAGTCCCTAATATGTACATGTGACTGTAACGATTAATTGCACGCTCAGGTTACAAATTATCCTACACGTACCCGTATTTCCGATACCACACGGCGGTGAGCTTCATGCCGTCTGCCAGCCCCACCTTCGGTGTGTAACCCAGCTCGTGACGGGCGCGTTCAATACTATAAACGCGGCTGTTGGTCAAAAATTTCACGCGGCTTCTCGTCAACGGTGCTTTCTCGCCGCCAAAGCCAGGAATGATCGAGAAGGCATCCGAAGCGGTATTGGCCAGCCAGAGCGGCAGATCGCCCGGCGGCAGATTGCGCTCCAGCGCATGAGCGATGGCGGTAGACAGCTCGCGGAACGTCACCGGCAGGTCGCCAGCGATATTGTAGCTGCGTCCGATAGCCTCCGGTCGCTCAGCAGCCAGGATGAATGAATCGGTCATATCGTCGATGTAGACGGGATGGATCATTGCTTTGCCGCCATCGATCAGGCAGGGGAGTCCCTTCTGGATCGAAGTAAAAAATCCCAGCAAGTGTAGGTCGCCCGGACCATAGACCAGCCCCGGACGAATGACCGATACGGGCAGACCGAAGTCTTTATACGCCTTCAGCGCCACCAGCTCTCCCTCCAGCTTGGTTGCTTCGTAGGGGTTGGTTGGTCCGAGGGGCGCATCTTCGTCGGCGGGCGTGTTGCCGGTCTCGCCAAAGATGCCAGTGGTGCTACAGTGGACAAAGCGTTGCAGTTGAGCCTGATCTTTGCAGGCTTCGGTGATGATGCGCGTGCCGACAACGTGGGTCTCGTGATAGAGTTCTGTTGGCACGCTGGGATGATAGAGGCGGCCCACCAGATGATAGATAATTGTCGCGCCATCGATCGCCTGCCGTACTTTCTCTTTCTCGGTGATCTCGCCGCGAATGAGCGTGATCGCACCGCCGATGGCATCGCCGAACTGTTCCCGTGCTTTTTTCTCGTCGCGTACCAGGATGCGAACTTCATGGCCTTGCTGTACCAGTGCGCGTGTCAGCGCGGCCCCTAAAAAACCGGTTGCGCCTGTAACTAAGATGGTCATTACCGTGCTCCCGAATATCCTTTGACGTTGATAGCTTTTTCTGGACATGCTTCATAGCAGAGCAAACAGCGCTCGCATGTTTTGGGGTTGATCTTGAGTGTGGTGAGGTCGATGACGTTGGGCAGAGGACAGGTATCGATGCAGACGCCGCAGCGCGTGCATTTCTCTTCCTGGATCTGTGGCCGCGTGCCGACGATGCCGGTCTTGTAGAACTCGGTGACGAAATGGCTGCCACGTTTGGCGATCAGCGAGAAGGGATAGTCGATGGGGAACATGGCCCAGAATGCGAAGCGATAGAGCGATTTGTCGGGTGGCAGGCGGAACTGTTTGATCACGCTACCATCTTCGTCGCCGACGATCTGGAACCAGGGCATGCCCCATTGTTCGAGCGCCAACTTGATATGAGGGATCTTGCGCGGCTCGACGCCAACGATCTGACAGCAGACCACATCGACCGCGAGGGCGTCGCGACCAGCCAGTAGCACTTGTAGATCGGTCGCATCGCCATAGACAGGCCCTTCGCCGTCCTGCCCGACGCTGCCATCCACGATATTCAGGTCTGGCTTGATGCCCAGGTTCATATCAATGATGGACTGATCGATGCCGAACGCGTGCATGTGGCGGCGGTCCGGGCGGGGTAGGATGCCCATCGAATTTTTCATACACATGGTCATGGTCGAGACGACATGCGTTTTGAGGACAGGGATATTGATCAGGCGAGCCTCTTTGAGGATGCGCGGGATGTGGATGCGCTTCAGCTTCTTTGCACCCGATAGCCGCACCTCCATCCAGTCGGCCTCGCCGCCTTCGGGATCGACACGCAAGATGCGAATATCGTTCTCCTGGCAGAACTTATCGACGCCGAGGATGGTGTAGGTCGCGTCGCGGTCAAACTCGGTTCCCGGGGTTTCGCAGAGGACCGGCTCGGCTCCGCAGGCGCGTACCTCTTCCGCAACTGCTTTCATCAGATCAAAGTTGGTCGTAGAACCAGTGGCAGCGTTGCGTCCGGCTACCAGATTGGGTTTTAAAATAGCGATTTTTGCCCCCTGTATAACCGATTCCATCCCTCCCACTTGCTCAATAATGCGATGTGTAGCCTCTGCAACCCCATCAAACGTGCGCGTAATAGCAACTGTATCAGTTGTTGGCCGTGTTACTAACATTGGTTTGCTTTTCCTTATAAGTTGGGATATAAAGTAATTATAATGAGGAGACCTGAATAGTGTTTGAAGGGAACCTACCACATGGCGAATGCTTCAGTTCCCTCTATATATGTTAACTGAAAATCGTACGTCTATCTAGAGGAATAGGACCTCCAGTATTTGTTGTGCTCCCAATAGTACTGGCAAAAGTACTACTCCCAGTGTGAGAATCATTACCCGAATGATCCGGCGCTATTCTCGCTTGCGGCAACCCTGTTGTATGGACCACCTGGAAGATGTCGATCTGGAAATCCTGGTTATGATCCTTCGCTTGAAAGGTCGCGACCCGTTGCGAATAGAAGAAGGCTCTCATCAGCAGTTTAGCAGTGGTGCCAGCATCGAGACCTCCTCCGTAAAGCTGATCGATTTTGTCCTTCCACTTGGCGATCTTGTCGGGATCGTTCGGGTCAACGCCCTGTGGCTTGCCCTGCGAATCTCCAGTAATGTAGGTCAGCATTTCGGAATCGGCGATAAAATAATCGATACGATCCGGGTTGTTACTGAGTACGCCATTATACACTGTCGCGTCATCATCGATATTGGGATAGACGAGCGTATTGGGGAAGGACGACTCGTTGCCGACGCCCAGGCCGCCGGGATGCTTCAGATCCATCTCTGCCCAGCTATTGGTGACGACTACCGCGTTGCGCGGCACGTGGGAGCGGACCCAGGTCATAGCCTGCACTTGAATCGAGGCAGGTGCCAGCGTGTAGGCGTAATTACCCTGCAAGAGGTAGTATGGGATGAGCAGCAGCGTGAGGAACACCAGCAGGATGGAGCGCATCAGATCAAAGTAGAAGAGCCTGGCAATCGCACGCAGGATGGCATCGAGGGCCACGGCCAGATTGATCGCAATGAACGGGATGAGCGGGATAATGTAGAACGACAGCACAACGCCACCGCGTAGCAGGAGCAGCCAGAAGCTAGCCGCCAGCAGAGCCAGGAACAACTGTTTGCGGTTCCAGATGCCCATAAAGAGGTTCAAAAATGGTGCGATGACACCGGCAATCATCAAAAGGAAATCGCCCGATGTCCACGCGCCCCACATCGTAATGACGCTGCCCTCAGCAGAGCCGCGCTTGGCCTGCGCTGTAAATGTGCCGATCATGCTCAGGTGTTTGATATGGTCCCAGGGCAGCCAGCCAGTCGGGAATAGCTCACTTTTCAGGACGGCCATCAGTATAAACGCGGAGCAGACCGAGCTGACCGTATAGATGTAGGCCACCATTGAGAATTTGCGCTGGAATTTGGTCGTATAGATCCAGACACCATAGATCATGGCCGGGATGAACAGCGCAAAGACCTCTTTGGAGAGAAAAGATATGCCCAGCGCGACCGCCGACATCACCAGGAAGCGCAGGCGGCTCTCGCCAATCACCAGGAAATAGAGTGAGAGCAGGAGCCAGAAGGTGGCGATATTGTCGAGAAAGACCTGACGCTGGAACGTAATGCTCAGTGGCGAGAGCGAAAAGGCAACCATTGCCAGCAGGGCAGCTGCGCGGCTCTCGCTCATTTTGCGCACAATCAAATAGACCAGCAGGCTACAGCCAACGGCATAGAAGAGCATGATGACGCGCCCGGTATTGACCGCCGTCCCAAAGGTGAAGAAGCCACCAACCAGCGGCAGGCCAGCGGCAATTTGCATCCATGCCAGGGGAGGATGGCCGTAACCGTAGGCATAGGGTGTAATCATGCCGTTCCAGATTGCCCACGCGCTGGACATATAAGTGCCTTCGTCCAGTTCGTAGCGTGGGTAGTTAAACATGTTGTATGCGTGTGCGATAAACGATGCGGCGATGCCCAGGAGCACGACGACGATTTCCAGCCAGCGCGGAACCGGCAGTTTGAAGTTTCGCCTCTCCTTCACATCTTCCGACAGGTCTACTTTCGGCATCATGCGCGTCTCGCTGCTTGCCACGCGGTCGCCCTGAGCCGGCATAACTTTCGGCATCATCTTTGTCTGGCCGCTCGGACGGCGCAGCGAGGCTAGCGGCTGGCCTGGACGGTAGGCGGAGCGCAGATAGAAGTTTGGCGTGCTATAGATAATTGCCTGTCCATCCTCAAATCCCAGCGGTTGAGCCGATTGTTGTGGAGAAATAACTCCTGCCATATTCATCGGTGCATTTGGCATGGGCGCAGGAGGAGGCCCCCAGTTGGGATTGCCCCCTGGTCCTCCCATTGGCGGCGCAGCTGGCCCTCGTTGCTGGTTCCAGCCAGGATTGCCACCGGCTGGCACGGGTGCGGGGGGAGATCCCCAGGGCTGATTGCCCGGTCCCCCGGGTGGCAGTGGTGGCGGCCCGCCTGGATGATTGAATGGTGGCATATTTGGTTGTTGTGGCGGTCCAGGGTTCGGACTTCTGCTGAGCAGCCCGCCCTGCCTGCCGGGGACCGGTGTTCCTGGTGGTGTTCCATTTCCCCCTTGCATCCCCGGACCGGCAGGCCCAGGCCCCCCTGCATAGTTTTGTAGCAATCCCTGCTTGTTCGGCTGGGATTGCTGTCCTGGTTGACCTGGCGTTGGATTTTGTAAAGATGTCATACGCGTTCTACTCTATCTTTAGGCTTTCTGGAGGTGCTGTCCAATATGGGCAGTTTTCTCCCAGTTCGTCGTTCCTTTGAGATGGCGATAGACGGCACGTAGTGCGCCGATTCCCAGCAAAATTTGATATGGGAAGAAGGAGATCAGCAGGGCGAAAGCTTCTATCCAACTCCATTTGAGTCGATGTACCTTCACAAATTCGTGCAAGCCTGCTAGCTGAATGAAGAGCGCCAGGATGAAAATGTACATCGGCAAGAAGGTCAGCATTGCCATCCATAATGGGAATTTCGCAACAAACATCATGATGATTGAGACCGGCATCATACAGGCAAAAAATGCCTGAATCTCCGATGAGACAAGCACATAGAAGGCAAGCATCTGTTTGGAGAATGATTCCAGCTTGAGCCATTCTCTGGCAAGTAGAATCTGGATAAAACCTTGATTCCAACGTGTACGTTGCTTGATAAACTGCTCAATCGTGTTTGGTGTCTCTTCGCGCGTGACAAACTCATCATCATAGATGATGCGAATACGAGAATGGGAGAGGCTCAGACGGATACCCAGGTCGGCATCTTCGGTCAGCGTCGTCTCATCCCAGCCACCAAGCTGTTCCATCAACTCGCGACGGATAAAGACGGTATTGCCACCAAGCGGCGTCATACCGGTGCGGGCGAAAAAGTGGAGCGACGATTTGAACCAGAAGAAGTATTCCAGGACGTTGAGGTAGCAGAACCATTTGGTGTTGTGGTTCATCAGCTGCACGCCGCCCTGGACCACATCCACATCTTCATTGAGCATAGTGGTATTGATAATATTTAAAATGTCGGGATGCGGCTCGTCTTCGGCGTCAAAGATCGTCACGATGTCGCCGCGTGCGATATGTAGCGCATGGTTCAGGCCGCGCGGCTTGCTGGTTGGCTTGTTGGTGTAGATGAGCAACTGGATGTTGGGGTCGCCCAGCTGGTCCATCTTCTTGCGAGCTTCGGCGATGGTGCCTTTGTCGTCCTCGCTACAGATCGGCACGATCTGCATCAACTCTTTCGGGTAGTTGAGATCGTAGACTTTCTGGATGGTGTTCTGATAGACCTCCTCTTCATGACGTGCTGGCAGCATGATCGTGAACGAGAGACAGGGATCGCGATACACCGTAGGAGCCTTATTCAACCAGGCAAACTCCGGCTCCTCCCAGATAAAAAGTTGCAGGCGTATATTAAAAAGTGCCTGAACTGTCATGCCCAACGTGATTATCAGGTAGACAATTTGACCAATATTTTGCATTATAGTAGACACGATGTTTCCTCACTAGCTAGCATGGAATACCGCTTGTACCAGCCCCACAACTTATCGTCGTTAAATCATCTGCTGTACCATCATCTTTTGGCGTATAGCTGATTGCTTCCGTCTGAGAACTGTTGCGATGCATTGTGAGCACCACCATGCTATACGGTGCGAGCGTCACCTTCTGGCTATGCCAGGGACCAAACGAGAGGATATTGCCCACAGGATCGATCTGTGCAACCTGCTGTTGCGCCGATTTGTTGACGAAGAACAGACCAAGCGTTTTATGGCTGCTGTCAATGGTCGCGTAGGCTCCAACCGGGTTGCCCTGGATGGCAAGCGGCACCACTGCTCCCGGTTGTTTGCCAAAGAGCTGTAGTTTGCCAAAGAGTTCCGTTGTGCGTCCCATTACTGTCATTTTCCCATCCGCGCCAATCAGTGGATGGGGATTATTCACTCCCGAGGTGGAGAAGTAGGTGACGTTGCTGATCTGCTGATTGAGCAAGGTTCCCAGCGTATCTCCCCACCAGAGCGCAGCCTGACTTGGCAATTGATTGGGATTGGGCGTTGGATTGGCATTAATCTCGGTAAGTGCAATGGGCAGATCGCTGCCGGTGTAGCGCTTGATCTGTTCACGCAAACTCGGCAAAAGATAGTTCCACTCGTCCGTGCTGCTGAGCAACAGGCCTGGATCTTGATGGTTCAGCGTGAAGGGATAGCGGTGGAACGAGACGCCATCAAGGAGTTGATATTGATACTTTTTGCCAGGGCCACAGTTTTGTTTTTCAAAATCGCCCACGATGCGCAAAAACTCATCCATCCAGGCATGGCCGCCAACGTCGAGCGGACCAGCTCCTACACCGTAGTACTGACTGATTTCAGGCCCAAAGACCTTGATCGCCTGGTCGTTCTGGTGCATTTTAATCGAGAATTGGATGAACGAATTGGCGTATTCAGCCACAGTATAGCGCTTACCGGTGGCTGGATTTGTAGTAAGATCTGGCTCATTGCCCACGTTCCAGAACCGTACCGGATGAAATGGATCTTGCTGGCGTGATCCCGAACGCATCTGGCTATGTGGGTTATTCATGTAGTCAACCCAGTTACTCGCATACGTTGCCATTCCATCGGAGTCGTGCGGCACGCCCTGGGGTTCCTGTCCTTGCGTAAATTTATTGGTCACAGCTCCATCGAGATGCACTTGCAGCATCCCTTCCGTCCCCGTATCCTGCATCATCTGTGTGAAATCTGCCAGCTGATTGCTTGGCTTCTGCTGCTGGCCGGTCCCCTGTCCGTTAGACAGTATATGTTGTTCTCCCCACGTTCCACCGGGATAGCGTAGCAGCTTGATATTCATATCTTTTAGCAGCTGGGCGACTTGCTGGTTATAGACCATAAAACCGGTGCCGACGTTATCGAGGGAGTCGCTGTTTTGTTTAGGAAAGATATTGGTGCCTAAAAAATATGAACTGACGGGAAAGCTCTGGCGCAGGTCTAAGGTCGCGCTCTGTTGATCCCCGATACGTATGGTAAGCTGATCGTTGGTCGTGGTCGTCAACGTACTGATACGGATGCCACCCAGCACAACCAGAATAAGGAGTCCAACACTGATCCATGCGAACAAGCGCCGCCGTCCTCCCGGTCCTTTCTGTGCGCCCAGGATGCCCGACTCCATTTCGAGCGGCGATCCTCCGGGCTGCATTTGCGCAAGCGATCCGTTGGGACCGGCGTTATGATTGAATGCCATGCGTACCCTTCCTCTTGCTTCGCTTCATCAATCTTGTCGCTTCTTGTAAATAATAGCAGGGGTATGTTATGCTGCCCCGATGTTTCTTTGCAGGTTTTTCTGTATCGCAAAAACATCCAACTGTATAGACGTACCGGGGCGCTGACTGGAACTGAATGGGAATTTTGTCATTGCGTATCTCGCAACTGAGCCGTGGTCTCAGGCCGCTCTAATACTCTTTTTGCACGAGTATTGTACTCACTTCCCATTATCTATCATGGAACCTCTCTGTTTTGACGATCTCTGATCTCTCTTTTATCCAGAACAGTTGGAGTATGACTATAATCATAATACATGAGCAGACATACGCGGGTTGCAAGTGCGGCAGGTAAAATGGTACTGATAGACTACTATACGACTCTTTTCGCTTTCAGATAGAACAGGCTGCCACAGAAAATGGCTTCTCTACTCATTGAACGTTCGGCAGAGGCAGAATCGGTTCTCTCAGTCGGATCAATAGCCTGTCTGTCTCTGAGCGAATTGTGGGTCGCACTGGTTTTGATTAGAAATTTCACTGCAAGGGTGAGTATTTTAAACTGGACGGGATATCGGTTCGTAATAATATTGCCAGATAGAAGCCTTATCGGTTAGACTGGACTGCGAGGGAGTGTGGAGGGATGTGGATCACAATCACATTGATTGAAGGAGTGTGTGCATCATGGCTGAAGGTTTAAAGGTACTTAGCACCTTTCCGTTTTCTCTCAATTCTCAGATGGCTTTGCGTCAGGCGGCTCAGGCAGATGTTGTCTGTGTGACCAGCAGCGACGAGCTACGTGATAGATTGCGCGAAACAGAGATTATTTGTTCTGATCGGATACCTGACGATTGGCGAGAGCTGGCACCACAGTTGCGCTGGCTCCAGGTTGCGGGGGCCGGGGTCGATAACTTGCAACCAACCGGCATTTTATCCCCGGAGAGTGGCGTGGTGATTACAACCGCGATTGGCATTAATGCCAGCACGATCGGTGAATATGTGATTGGCAGTATGCTGATGTTTAATCGCACGTGGCCCGAAATGGTGCGGCTGCAAGAGCGCCACATCTGGCCTTTGAGCGCAAATTGGTATAAACTAGGGGGACGCGAACTGGGGGAGCAGACTATTGGGATTGTTGGCCTGGGTCATATTGGGCGGCGCGTGGCTCAACTGGCCGCCGCGTTTGGGATGCGTGTGCTGGCGACCCGCCACTCGACCCGTAGTGGCGATACGGACCCGGATGTCGATCGGCTCTACCCGCTGTCGCAACTGCATGAGCTATTACATCAGTGTGATTATGTCGTGCTGGCTGTCCCGTTGACGCCGGAGACGGAGCTATTGATTGGGGAGGCCGAACTGCGTGCGATGCAATCGCATGCCTATCTGGTCAATATTGCGCGTGGTCGTATTATTGATGAGCAGGCACTGATACGCGCTCTGCGTGAGGGCTGGATTGGTGGCGCTGGCCTGGATGTGGCGACGGAGGAACCGTTACCTGCCGATAGCCCCCTCTATACCATGCCCAACGTGATTCTAACCCCCCATATTTCAGGGGTAAGTGTCCATTATGAGCGGCGTCTGTCAGCTCTTTTTGCCGATAATTTGCAACGCTATCGTTCGGGTCAGGTGCTACGTAATCTCTATAATCCAACTCGCGGCTACTGATGAAACGATGTGTTATTTGCTATTTTAAGGAGAGGTGAGCTTATGAGTGTCGATCTGGGATATGTCAGTGTGCTGGGGACTGATGCTGTCGGCCAGCCCGGGCAGCGACGCTTTCGCCTATTTGCGATGAGCGAGCGCGGCTCTGCTGTAATGTGGATGGAGAAGGAGCATCTCAACACCCTCTCGCTGGCGTTGGATCGTTTCCTGGCGATGATCTCTGAGGGGCAGATCTTACGTACAGAAGCGCAGGCCGGAGTGTCTCCATCTCCCAAAGGTATGCCTGCGAATTTTCCCCCACGTCCTACCTATGAATTTCAGGTTGGTCAGATGAAGCTGAACTATGATGAGCAGGAGACAGCTTTTCTGTTGATTATCACGCCGCTGGAGATCACGATGGAGCGGGGGCAGGAGCCACAGATCTATATGCGTGAGGAAGATAATGTCTCGTTTTACTTTACCCTGCCCGACGCACATGAGCTTTCGAGCGCTATTGCTCAGATCGTCTCTGCGGGCCGTCCGGTCTGTCCTCTCTGTCACGCGCCGCTCGATGGTGGCCCTCATGCGTGCGTGAAGCAGAATGGGCATCGTGAAATCTTGCGTATTGAAGAGCAGGATGATGAAGAGGACGAGGATGAATAAGAGGAGCGCTTATCAAGCGCCCCTCTTCATTCCTGTGATAGCCTGGTAACAGACATGTATAGAGTCAGATAGAGCGGACTCGAAGTGCTGATTTTCTGTTCCACTCAATCAAGGCAGAAGTATTTATTGGCCTTTTGCAAGTAAATTTCTTCGTTCGCCTCTATCATGAGCTTGTGTAGCACCACGATATCGGCATCAGGTAAGCATTCAACTGGTTGCAAGCAGAGTCGCATCGTCGGGCGACCGTTTTCAATGACCTGAACGTAGCCTCTGCTCTTCGGCACACGATACACCCGCTGTGGCTCAGCCGGGCTTGGAATCTCCACATAGCCGCGCCAGATGAGCTGACGAAACTGCTCAGCCGTTAATGTGTCACGCAAAAGATTCGCTGCTCGTCGTTCGGCCCGCGACCACCCTTTCACATATGGCTGTACAATGAGCCATACCATTGGCGTGATGGCCAGTATGATGATGATCCAACATAGGGCCGTTAGCGCCTGGGAGATCAGGTTCATCCACCTACAACTCTTGGCACCATGACTATCTGCTCAGCAGTGGCGTCGAACTGGTCGATGCGCTGGATCGGTTTCCCTGGCTCAACGCGGAATGCCGTTGATCCTTTTGCTCGCTCCTGGGCAAAAATGCGCTCCGCTTCCCGGACTGCTGCTACGGCTTCGAGATCGCCGGCCACAGCCTTTTGCTCGTCCCAGGTGAGGCGGTCATCCCCACGCCGTGACATCACCCGTAACATTCCCACAGTCGTTCCTCCTTCGTAGTCTACGCCATTTCTGATGGCAGTTTACAACGAACATTTTTCCGAGCCTCTCTCTGGGGATTGCCCGGTCTTCATCAAACGAACTACAGGGTTCAGAGAAATGCACTTCCAGTCCATATGCCTTCGCAGGTCGCATCTGGTTCTGCCCGCTTATTTCTCTATAACATGTCTGTTACAACCATTGATAGAAGCACGATTGGCGATATCCAGGTGCGAAAAGACATATACTAAATTGAATACGCTTTACTACTATTGTACGTGACAGTTTTACGATAGTCAATGCTTGTGACACTACTTCAGCCCTGCTATGCTCGAACATTAACTCATGGGATGGCATGTACACTAAAGCATTTTAACGATTGATGACGATAAAGAGAGCTGTTGTAGCCGCGCGACTGTATCGCGCTCGTGAACCAGACAAGC